>NZ_JBQFQR010000008.1:0-240118 GCF_056536985.1 Ruegeria sp. CH8
ACCACACCCGACCGCATCAGGCCCTCAACATGCGCCCACCAGTCCCCGAAACTCTAGTCCGAGATGGCCCAGAACAAGGGGGCTAGACACCTATTCAGAGCTGAAGAATCTGGTGGTGTGGGCCAAAACCAATGGCGGCATGGGCACTTTCTACCGTTCGCAGCACGAGCTGATCTTCGTCTACAAGGTCGGCACCGCAAAACACCTGAACACCTTTGGTCTTGGTGAAACTGGCCGCTATCGGACGAATGTCTGGGAGTATGCAGGCGTCAACAGCTTCGGCGGCAACCAGGAGGACCTGGCGCTTCATCCGACTGTCAAACCCACAGCACTTGTGGCGGATGCAATCCGCGATGTGACCCGCCGTGGCGACATCGTGCTCGACGGCTTCGGTGGTTCGGGCACCACGCTGATCGCGGCCGAACGCACGGGGCGTGTGGCCCGCCTCATTGAACTCGACCCCCTCTATTGCGATGTGATCTGTCGGCGCTTCGAGGCACAAACGGGCCAGCCAGCGCGTCTCATTGGCACCGATCAGACCTTTTCCGATGTCGTCCTCGACCGCGAAGCCGAGGCCAACACTGCGATCGTGGAGGCTGCCGAATGACGGAAGATCAGGCACCCAGTGTCGGTTATATGAGTCCGCCCGAACATACCCGGTTCAAAAAGGGTATATCCGGAAACCCTCGTGGTCGCCCGCGCAAGCAGGAAGACCTGAATACCCTGCTTGATCGGGTCCTGAAGCGCAAAGTGCGGGTGAAACACCCCGATCAAAAAATGCCAATCCGGGATGCGCTGATCTGGAGGTTGCGCGATCTGGCGCTCAAGGGCGACAAGCAAGCCCTCGCTCTGCAGCGCCGGATCATCGGCGAGTCCGGGATTGCCGACCCGAGAGTCTGTTCGCCGGAAGAGAAGAAAGAAAGAATTCTGCGTGCCTTCGAAAAGATGGGGGTCGAAGTTATTCGGGATGAATGAGAAAATGATTGACGAAGAAAAAATTGGTTATGCCAACCCGCCAAAAAACAAGCGCTGGCAAAAGGGCCAGTCGGGCAACCCCAGGGGTCGGCCGCAATCCAAGTCCGACATGATGACAGACGCTGCGCGGATCCTGACCCAGCCCGTCGACGCACGCGCGCCGGACGGTAAGACGGTCCGGTTGGACGGTATCGAAGCTGCCTATCTCGCGCTCTGCCGCAAAGGTCTCAAGGGCCACAAAACTTCGCTGATTGAAGCCATCCGGATCATGTTGGAGGTCGGCCCGGCGGTGAAGGCAAGAGAAGAAGAGCAAGAGAACAAGCGGAAGCAAATTATCGAAAAATTGGAGCGCCTGGGAGTGGAAGTTCGAGAAGACTCTGAGCTACGCGACTAGCATCTCTTCAGACTGGACTTCCCGCCCCACACGAGCGTCACTGATCCCAAGCCAGGTTGGACCCCGGGCGCATCTCGGTACGAGGGCCAGCATCCCGCTGGTTCGAAATCGAGGAATACAAATGTCCCAATCCAAATCGTCACCCACGCGCGAGACCAAAACGGCTGTCCTGCGCAAACTGCTGAAGCGTAAGACCGGTGCGGATCTTGCTGCCCTGCAATCCGCCACTGGCTGGCAGCCCCATTCCGTCAGGGCGGCACTAAGCGGGCTCAGGAAGGTGGGGTACGGCATTGATCGCGCAGATCCATCCAAACCCGGGGGCAGCACCGTCTACCGGATCACCCGCGACCCGGAGGATGCCCGGTGAGGCCCACCGTGGCTGAGATCGAAGCCATGGACCGGGCGGCGCTGATCGCCGCCTGGGACGCGGTCTTCGGCACGCCCGTCCCGAAGCGCCTCAGTAGCCCGTTCCTGCGCCGGTATCTGGCCTTTGAAATGCAGGCGAAGGAATGCGGCGGATTCCCCAAGGGGTTTGTCGGCAAGCTGGAAAAGGTGGCACGTGAAGACCGAGGCACCAGCAGCCCCAGCCTGAAGCCCGGCGGCCGACTGATCCGCGAATGGAATGGCGTGACCCATGTCGTCGATGTCGTCGACGGTGGATTCCTCTGGAACGGCAAGCGCTATGCCTCGCTATCACCGATCGCCCGTGCTATCACAGGAGCCCGCTGGTCCGGACCGCGGTTCTTCGGCCTGAAACGGTTGGCATGACCATGAGCAAACCACGGATCCGCTGCGCCATCTACACCCGCAAATCTTCCGATGAGGGACTCGACCAGGACTTCAACTCGCTCGACGCCCAGCACGAGGCTTGTACAGCCTATATCGCCAGCCAGCGGCATGAGGGCTGGGTTGCGGTTAAAACCCGCTATGACGATGGCGGCATCTCCGGCGGTACGCTCGACCGGCCCGGTCTTGAGCGCCTGCTGGCAGACATCGACGCGGGTCGCGTTCAGATGGTTGTGGTCTACAAAATCGATCGCCTGACCCGATCCCTTGCCGACTTCGCCAAGCTGGTCGAGCACTTTGATGCCGCCGGATGTTCCTTTGTCTCGGTCACCCAGGCCTTCAACACCGCTTCTTCCATGGGCCGGCTGACGCTCAATGTTCTTTTGTCCTTTGCCCAGTTTGAACGAGAAGTGACGGCTGAGCGCATCCGGGACAAAATCGCGGCCTCAAAAAAGAAGGGGCTTTGGATGGGCGGGGTACCCCCGCTGGGATACGATCCACATCCCGATCCGAAGAGCCGCGGCCTGGTCGTCAATGCTAAGGAGGCGGAGACTGTCCGGTCGATCTTCGCGCTTTATTACGACCTCGGTTGCCTGAATGCGGTCATGCGCAAAGCCAATGAGCTTGGGCTACGATCCAAGCTGCACCGTTTCAAATCCGGGCGGATCCAGGGCGGCAATCCATTCTCGCGCGGCCAGATCTATGCGCTGCTGCGCAATCCGATCTTCATTGGCAAGATCCGCCACAAGACCAAAGTCTGGGACGGTCAGCATGAGCCTATCATCGACATCACGCATTGGGATCGGGTTCAGGAAAAATTGCAGGCCGCCAGCATGCGGCCAAGATCAGCGGACGGATCCACGAAGAGTTGCCGCAAGAATGGGGCTGCTGCCCTCACCGGCAAGCTTCGGGACGAAACCGGCGACAGATTGACTCCGACACATACTCGACGGCGCGGTCGTCAGTTGCGATACTACACATCCAATCGGCTAATCTCGGGCGGGACGGATCCACAAGGTTGGCGGTTGCCCGCGGCCCAGTTGGAGCAAGCCGTCGCCGGCGTGATAGCGAAGCACATAAGAAATCTCGACCGTAGTCATCGCCTTCTTGCCAAGGCAGATCTCCAGACAGGCGATGTAATGCGCGGCAAGGCACTGGGGTTGGAGGCGCGGTTAGTGGAACGTGCTCCAGATTTAATTCGAAACCTTGTCTCTGAAGGATGCATTGGAAACGGACGCATCACGTTGAATTTGGAAGCAACTGAACTGTCGAACGAACTGGGCCTGAAGCCGGATGAGATCGATGCGACAGCGCTTCGGATCCAAGCGCCGTTTGCGCTGCGTCGGCGGGGCGTCGAGGGGAAGATTGTTGTCGGGGATCGCGAGCCCGAACCGGACCAAACCCTTCTACGTGCCTTGGCCCGGGCGCATTCCTGGACGGCAGCTCTGCTCAACGGCAAACCCTTGAGCGAGATCGCCGCCGGAACCAGCCATTCCGAATCCTACATCCGGACCCGGGCCCAGCTCGCCTTTCTTTCACCCGCGATCCAGCAAGCGATCCTTGAGGGTCGCCAACCACCAGCCCTCACCCTCGAACGGATCGTCCGCAAACCTATTCCACTCGATTGGGATCGGCAGGCAAAATTGTATGGCTTTGACCTAACTTCCGGTCATCCCTGATCCCCATGTGCACATCCCTGTTTCTGCAGAAAAGTTCCCTGTTAATTGCGAAAAAGTTCCCTGTTAAATTGCGTAGGGAAATCGCCCATAACCCATTGAAGTTAAGTCTGGATTTGAGACGCAATTTGGTCGAAAAGCACAATACTCATAAATTTTCCCTGTTAATTCCCTGTTAGCAGGGAATTTTAACCCTAACCGAAGCGCGTGATGGTGCCTCCGGAGACGACCCTGGGAAGTCGCCCTGAACAGCGGCGCAACGGTCGTCTCTCTGGGAAATGCCACAGTCCAAGCCCCCGTAAAACCGGCAGAAAACAGGGAAATAGGCATATTGCTGACAGAGACTGGGGTGGGTGGCGGAGACGAAGGGATTCGAACCCTCGAGACGGTTTCCCGCCTACTCCCTTAGCAGGGGAGCGCCTTCGACCACTCGGCCACGTCTCCGCCGACGGGTATATCCGCGCAAGCGCCGGAAATACAAGGTCAATTTCGTCCCGGCCGGATTTTTTTGCGAAACCGCCAGAACCCCTTGAAATAGCACGAAATAGCACTGATTGGCACCAGCTTCGGGCAAGATTTGGTCAATTCATTTGGCTCGGTTTCCACCGACGGGGAGTTGAATCAGCGTGGCGTCGCTTCGGCAGCGCAGCCTTACGCGACGGGATTCGTCAACATTTCCGTCCAACCCAGTTCAGACCCCGTTCCGCTCTGAAAGGAGGAGCGGTCATGAACAACGGCAATTCACAACATCAAAATTCCGGAGACAGCAGATCTGTAGTCGGGCTCCGCTGCGTTGCCAGGGCGGTCTCTCGCGCCATGGCATCCAGGCCACGGTCCTGTAGGCCTGAAACCAAGAACTCAGACATCGGGCCGGCTTCCAAATCATCCGCCTCTGTCCGACCGGCAAACGGCTTTAGAGCAGTGGCGAGATCTTAAGGGTAGCTTGGCGGCAAGAGTTCTTTCTCGACTTTTCCGGTCTCGTTGATCACGTAAATAGAAGTGCTTTCAACTGATGCATCCAATCCAACATAACACGTCATGGCCACCTCTTTTGGCTGTTCAATCACTGCAAATTATGCAGCGATTCAGCTCGATGATCGCATCTCCGCTGCACGTAGCCCTACGTCCGTCCGGTGGGTGCTGATGTCAGACGGCGGCCCGTCTGATTTGCCCCGTGTTGAGCGATTGTGTCAAACGCATCCCGGGCCGCATCCAGGGCGTCGCTTAGATCTGTCAGCCTTAGCGCTTCGGCTTCCTGCTGCTTTTTGATCTGCACAATTGCCTCATCCAGCAATTTTACAGAGTCTGTCAACTCGCGCTCAAAGATCTTCCTTGTCTCGGTTCCGCTGGCCTTTTCGAGCAAGCGCGCACGGCGTAGCTTGGCGGTTTCCTCACCCAGTTGCAGGGATATGGCGATTTGACTGAGGCGGCTCAGCGCTTCTGCAGCTGGATCGCCTATAGCCTCTCCTGCAGCGGTGGCACGCGCGGTTAGCGTCAATCCGTCGACCTGCGGCACGATTATGCGACGCCCAGCTTCCAACCCTTCGGCCTTGCTCAAAGACGGGTTGGCTGCGACCAGAGCGATTTCTGCTCGCTTCATGAGATTCTCGCCCCCCCGGCCTCTGGTGACACGGTAGAGTGAACGCGCCAAGCTGGCGATGTCGGTCTCAGTGTCGATGCGTGCGATGCGGGTGATCATGTCAAACCTCCTGTCATGCGAGGATGTTGAGTTGGTTGAACGGCGCGGGCAAGTTGCCGCCGTTAAGCTGGATCGGCTCGGCGGTGATGTTGCCCAGTGCGGTGGCATCGTTGATGCCGCCAGTGCGCACCCTGATCGAAGGGACGATCCGTCGATGAACCAGAGTGTTGGAGGCAAGGCTTACCCGGTGGCCGCCGAGTACCATCAACGGAGGAAGATTATCGAACTCGGGCCCACCCTGAGTTAGTTGGTTGTGGCTTACGTCCAGACTTAAGAGGCTGCCGTGAAAAACGGTTACCATTGGGCGTAGCAGGGCCAGATCGGCGGTAACCTGCGTCCCGGTTACGGCGACGGTCGCCTGACGGTTATCAAAGACGTGGGCGACACCATTTGCTGAAACCCGTAAGACATCCTCGCTCAGCGTGACAAAGGCGACGGCTTCCTCGTCCGTGGCGCCAAGCGAGGTTAAGTTAACGGCAGCCGGGATCGGGAGTCTGCCTCCATCGTCATCTAGTTCAGGAATGTCCTCGAAAGGCGTGCCGATTTCGATGGCTGACCAAGTCGCAAATTCCACTTGGCCACGGCGCGCCTCGATCCGGTTACCTCGAAGAGCCAGTTCGCCAAATGGATCCCGCAGCATGATGCCGATGGCGCGAACCTCGGGGTTGTCGGGTCCGATCCGAGCAATCTCGTTATCGCTGATAGTCACGCGGGCAAGCGCCTCGCCAGCGATGCCGGTATAAAGCTCGCCAGATTGGCCAAGCTCACCCACGCCTATGATCATGTTGCCTGCTACATGCACGTTTTCGGTACTGGACAGGGCAATGCCTGCAGCGCGATCATTGCTCGCCGCTCCTGCAATGTCTGCAATGTGGTTGTTGTCGATCGACAGGTGATTGATCTGCGCTTGGGGCGAGACAGCAATCCCGCCAGCGCCGCAGCGGCGGATGATGTTCTGCTTGATCAGAACCGAGCCGTGGCGCCCGGCCAGGCTGATGCCGGTCCCCCCAAGATCGGCTATGCCGGTGCTGATCACGCGCAAATCGGTTGCGGCGTCCGGTGCCAAGTTCAAAACCGTGTGAATGCCGACACCTACATCCTGGCCAGCGGTGATCTCACAGTCTTTCACCCGCACGTCGCCTGCGCCCAACACCAGGCCGAACAATCCACCGATCACCGTGGCGCCCTCGATCAATGCGCTTGCAATGGGCAAGTCGACCCAATTGACATGCATGCCGACATTCCCGGCCAAGACCAGGTTTCCGGTAAAACCCGCGCCTGCAAGATTAAAGGCAACACGATCGAAATGTACGCCGTCACGTGCCCCAAACAGGGTGCAATCACGCACCCTCATCTCAGCGAATGCGACAAAGCTTGGCTCATCAATGTCATTCGTTGTCTCATCAAAAGAAGAGCGAGAGCCAAGCCCGATTGCGGCCAAGGCCACGCAGTTTTCCACCACTGTGCCGATCTGCGCCCCGTCCAGTGCGATCGCATGGTCGGTTCTGCCTGCCGCGTCTGAGACGATAACGCCAATGCTCAGCCGCGACAGCATCAGGGCCGAGGTGTTGACGGCAGTGACGCCGTGGCTGGGTGGCAGATTGCCCAGATTGTCCTCTTCCGGCCGCACGAATAGCGTGAACCTGTCCAGTATGACATCCGTCGTATCAGCGACACGGATAGCCGCACCGTTGCCGAAATAGGCCAGTGTCGTGCCTATGCCCTGTCCCTTCAGACGAATGCCGTTTCGATCGGCAATCTCAATCGGCGATGAGAGAAAGTAGGCACCTGCCTCAAGACAGACGATGCCGCCGGGTGGATCAACCTGATTGATGGCAGCTTGAATCGTCAGTTCCCCGGAATTGTGCAACTCGGGTGTGACGCAAACTGTGCAGCCGCAGTGGTCCACCTCTTCACCACCACCCGGTTCGCCCTCGAATGTCGGTGGCCAGAAAATTCGGCAATCGTCGACGAAACCACTTGCGGGGTCGACCACCGCAAGCCGAGCATAGTGCCGTTGAGTGCCATGTGGCGGTGCATTGACCAGTTCTTCGACTTGAGTGCCGGCGGTGCGGGCAAAAAAGCTCCACCGATCCATCGCATGCGGATCACCGGGGCCGTCGGTATTCAGGGCAATCGTGATCCCCGCTTCAAGATGAACCGCAGAGCCGTCGGTCGGCATCGGGATCAGACCTTCGGTCTCTGTCTCGTCAAGGTCGATGGGGTCGTCGCCATTGTCGTATTCATAGATTCCTGTTTGATCCCAGCGGATCAGCCGGGTGTGACGCGCGGCCAACGTGTCGCTGCCAAGTCCAGTTGGGATCAGATCAGAGCCGTCTTCGCCCGTGGTGCCAACATCGGGTGAGTCGATCTCGCGGTCGAATTCGATTTGCCGGGTCAGTTCCAGTACCCGCACGATGCGAAGCATTCGACCGGAACGGTGGTCAAACTCGCGATGATCGTCGGTCAACTCTACCCAGTCGCCCTCTTTGAAAGACAGTTTTTCGTCTCGTCCGATACTGTCTACGGTGACCATGTTGGCCGGGGTGTCGATGGCTTCCACCGCAGCGACCACCGACCCATTTTCGCGGCTGAACTTTATGCGCGGCACACCGTCGTCCGTGAAGTCATGGATCTGGACGCGGTAGTGCTGGTTTTCACGCCCGACATAGCCGTCCGATGGCGGCACAATACAAGGGTCTTCGGGGGCCTCGATGTCGATTGTATCGACGCTGAGGCGCGCACTTGAGGGCTGAATAAGATCGAACCATTCCTGGATCTGGCCGTCTGGTGTTTCACAGCTTGTGCCTTGCGGGACGTCGAGCAGCCTGATTTGCCAGACAGTTTGCGTGCGCGTTGTCGTGTCGATGCCGCCAAGAGCCGGGTCGAGCAGATCGGGGTGCTGTACCGGATGCACTTCGCGATCCCAGCAGACCAGATATGCGATTTGAGGGCCCGCCGTGTTGCCGGCCGCATCTGGCTCTGGCAAGCCTTCCGCAGTCGGCCAATATGGCTGTGCGTCTAACGGTACGAAATCTCCGGCCTCTTGCGAGATCATTTCGTCCAATACGCCCTCAGGGCCGTCATCGCCCGGCCGCGCGCGATCAAAGATCGGTGGGTCAAGCCCCACGACCGGCGCGCCGTCGAACTCTGCCTGGCCAGCGCTCTCGCACAAGTAGCCGTCCAGGTAAAAGCGACCGCGCCCGTATTCCAACTCTCCGTCATCGTTGAACCGGATTTCAAAACCCTCTGGTGTCTCGATTGGAACCACCGCGCGGCCAATTGTATCGACCGTTTCGGTCCGGGTACGGCGCATGAACATCTGCACCATCTCATTCCAATCGGCGTCCAGTACGGCACGGCCTTGTTGCAAAAACACGCCGGAGAAATCATTGCGCGGGTCAAATGTATTTCTACTAGTATCGCTGCCCATCTCTATTCCTCCTTACGTTTCGTAAAACAGGCCCGCTTCGAGCCCGAAGCGCAGGTATTCCGGCAAGCGGATGCGCAGATTGGTTTCGCGTTGAGGCGCGTGCAGGTGATGCCACACGCCCATTTCACCACCATTCTCGGCGCCGTGTCGAATTTCGATCGGTGCGGCTTCGCGCAGTTGACCATAAGCCGGATGGGCCGACGTGATGGCAGTGAAAGAAGGCACCAGCCAAGTGGCAATGCGCTCGGATATCTCGGCGCTTTGAACGCTGCTAAGTGGGGCACCGCTGGCTTCTTCAGCGGCTTCGATCGCTGCATCGATGGCGAGTTGCGGTTGACAGCGATAGCGGCGTGGCACGATTGAGCCAAGCGGAACGAAGCTAAAGCGGATGCAACCCTCTTGTCGGTGCAGGACCTGAACCGGAACAGTATCGTCGGCATCGCCTGCGCGTAGGATCGAGTTTGACACCAACGGCATAACTCTCACGAAGATGTGCCCAAATACCGTCGTGCCAGCCATACTGAGGCTGCCTGCGGGGGCTCCGCCGCTACCCGAGATGGCGAAGCCATTCAAACTATCAAACGGGTCGGCCGCCGCCGCATCAATAAAGCTGTCTGTGATATCGACCGTGGTCGTGTCGCTCAGGACCAGTGGGCCGCTAATACAGTCAGTAACGTCCAACTCAGTCCCGACAGTAGTGATCTCAATACTCGCCGCACCCGGAGACACCATGCCACCGCTGGCGGAGTAGCTGTGACCGGGGATCAACGTCAGATGTCGCAGCCGAACATCTGACAGCGACTCGCCGTCGCCGTTCGGTTCCATAACCAACGGCCCGCCATCCAGCACCAGTCCGTTCAGTTCGATCCGCGAATCCGCGCCTCCGCGCAGGGTCACTTGGTCGCCACGCAGGATCGGTCGGCGACCATCCTGAGCCCGCAGGATGATCTCGGCGTCGGCTTCAGCTTCAATGGTGAGTGGGTTCGGTAAATCAAAGACTGCATTGCTGTCGATCTCGACGATGCCGCCTTGGCTGGGCAAATTGTTGAGCGCTTGCACCAATTCAGTTGCGTCCCCGGTGACCACCACCGGATCATCGCCGGGGCGCAGCACCACCTCGCGAGAGCGGTCGTATTCACCGCCGCCAATCCGGCCGGGGAAGCCACGATGCCAGGTGGCCAGAATGGGCTCGGCCTGATCCTCGGGGAAGCTGAGACGGCCCAATTCGGGATCTACACGGATCAGTGGCTCAGCGCCGCTCGGATGCGGCGTGTGGTTCCACCCCAGACCGTCATCAGATAGATCGCAGGCAATGATGTCGGTCAATGGGATCGGGTCATCGCCCTGCCAAAGCACAAAGCCGCGGTCCGGTCCGTACCACAGGGCTGGATCGGCATCGAGCATTCGCCGCGTGATTGGCAACGGCATATGTTCGGGTCGTGCCAGCGTGGTGATTGCGTCTTGCGGTAATGGAAACTGGAACAGTTGGCGCGGCGCGCCCAGCGGATCGAAAACAAACCGGCGGGCATCGCCATCTTCAGCCGGGCGCAGGGCAACGCGGCTGACGGACAGCGGTAACAACCGATACAGGTGCAATCCGATGTTGGGCAGGTGGTGGCGCCCGCCGATGCTCTTGCGGCCCGGATTGCGCTCGATTGACCGAACATCGACAGACCGGGTGACTGGGTCAAACGCGGTGCCAAGCTGTTCCATACGCGCAGGGTCGCGCAGGTTCGCGGTGACATGGTGATCAGGCCGTGCAGGTAAATGTTCGGCAATTCCGCGCGGCGACAGACGGAGATGGTTCATGTGCTGACACGTCGCAACGAGTTGGAAATACTCGACAACCTTGGCGGGCCAGCCAGTCACGTCGGCGGCAAGCTGTTCCAGAACCGCAGGCGTGCCTTTTCTCCGGCGGTAGGGGATGGTGTTGGCGGCCTCTGCGCGAGTGCCAGCCGCAGCGCCGCCGACGTTGTGTAAGGCGCGATAGCCGATCGTGCCACCGATATAGGGCACTGCCCAAGGCGCGCAGGTTTCGATAAAGGCGTTGTCGAGCAGTTGCTCGATGTTTTCCTCAAGCACTGCGCCTTCTCGCGCCAACAATGCGACGAAGGCTTGCAGTGGCCCGCCCATTTCAGCGTCACGCACCCGGGTATGTGCCGGCAACAAGGCGTAGAGAGTTTCAGGCGTGATCCGGTTCATGGCATCACCTCCAACCAGTCAAAAGGCTCGGTTGACAAAGTCAGGATTTCCGCAGGGAGCAAGCCAAGATCTGGGGCTTTGCGCCCGGGCAAGGCGACCAATCGATCATGCACCTTCTTCTGCGTTTGGTGGCCGGTGTCGCGGTAAAGCCGGTCAATGTCGACGGCGCGCACGCCTGTAACTTTGTGGGCCGAGGCTGCAACCTCGCTTAACGTCAACTCCTGCGCGAAATCGCGGGCTTCAAAGGCAAAGTCATCGCGCAGTTGCTCCTGTACATGGGCAAGAATGGTGTCCGTGTCATGGGCAGGTTCAACCGAGACCTTGAGCGCGACCCGGAAGTAGGTTGGGGCATAGGCGATTAGGTCGAACCCAACCAGCGGATCGCCAAATTCGCGATATGCCCCGAGCAGCGCTTCAAAGGTCGCGCCATCAGTGGGAAGTATAACTCCGTCGTCACCGGCAACAGTCACAACGACGCGGCGATTAACACCGTTCCAAACCCAACGGCTTTCTGCCTTGGCGATACCGGGAAAGCCCAGTGCAAAGTCACGGTAATCCGTGATCGACACGACACGGCCCAAAGTAAGTGTGTAAAGCGGTACGTTGCGCCGCGCATCCTCGGCAGCCTCCGGATCGGCGCCTCCTGTGGCGGGCAGCGGGTTAAAGGCCTCGCGCAGGCCCAGTGGCCGGTCCAGTAGCATCGCCAGTTGCCCAGCACGAAGATTGCCCGCGCGCCCCAGCCCCCGCGAAAATTGCGCGACGATGTTGTCCTGACCAGGTGATGGTCGGGCGCCGGACACGCCATCGCCAAATTCCACGATGGTCTGGCCGTCATCGGTCAGTACTGTTCGAAAAACCTGTGCCTCGGTGCCGCGATCATAAAGGTCCGGCATCTCCTGCCACTCAACACCGTCGACACGCACGCTCAGCGTGCTGTCTACACCAGTCGGGGTCGATGCCAAACGATGGGTAACTGGTGCCTGACCCAATACGAATTTCTGGAACGGTACCGCCGGGTCGCCCGCGCCAAGAATTTCAGTCGCTGCCTCTCCGTGCGCAGCCTTGGCTACGTTGCCATGAATTGCCAACGCGGCGCGGTCATAGACGTGGGTCAATGCCGCATTGAACACTAGACGAGAGCGAAACGGATTGACGTCCTCAACTCGCTCCAGAAGCGCGATTTCCGCCACCACCGGGTCGTCGGCGTAAGCCGGGACCGTCAAGAAAGCACCGGGAAGTGTTGATACAGTGCCGGTGAAGCCATCGGCGTCCTGCAGCGTCCACTGCAACAAGACCGGCAGACCGCCGCCGCTGTCCTCGGCCTCTGGATTGGCCAGATCACCAAATTCACCGAATGAGCCGGGACCGCCTCCTCCTCCGCCGCTGACATTGGCAAAATTGCCGCCACCGCCCGGACCAAAGCCGCCCCCGACTCCGTCTGTGTTGGCGGTAAAGATCTCGCCGAGCTCTGCCAGAATGATGACGAGGAAGAAGGCATTAATTATGAAAGGGATTTCCTGCACGGAAATGACGATCAGTTCATACCCAGCGGGTATCTGGCGAAGCTCGCCGCTGTCACTGGTCAAGGTGACGGTGCCTGTCGCCAGCCGTACCCGTGCACGTGGCCCGCGCAGGGCCAGGCGGTGGCCCTCGGACATATCCTCAACGCGACGATCGAGCAAAATCTCGGTACCTGTGACAAAGGTTGGGATGGCGCGTTCAGCAAAGCCCAGCGTTTCACTCGCGCCCCAAACCGAGGTGCTTCGGTAAAAGCCCTGGAAGTCCTGACCGCCATTTGGGGCGTCCGGTTGAATCGCGGTTGCCTTGCCTGAGATGGCATAGGCCGTCAGACCATCATCCCAGGCATTGAGGATACGGAACGGTGCGGCCATGCCTTGCCGCGCACTCAGCACGACCCATCCACCTGACACAAAACTTGGATAAATCGCGTCGAGAAGGAACATGCCGTTTGATATGCCGGGCTCTGAAAGCGCGTTGTAATAGGGCATGGCGAAATCCCAGTCACCGATCTGTACAGCCAGATCAGCAGGCTCGCCTGCAGGCATGTCGTCGGTCAGCGCTTCGACGAGTCCGAAAGACTCGCCGTCGGTTGCCGGTTCGATGAACCCGAAATTCTCTAACTGATCTTCTGAGAAAACTTTGGGATCCGGCGCATTGTGCCCAAACAATGAGGCGCGTTCACGCAGTACCAGCAATTGCAGACCCTCGGGCTCGATCCCGCTGAGTGCCGTGTCCCATTCGATACGGGTACGGGCACCGTCTGCCTCCGCCTCGGCAGATAACAGGCGCCGCACGTTCCAATCAGACGCGGTGTGGTCGTCCTGCCGCCCGGCACCGACAAATAGCAGGACATCGCCCTTCGCCAGAGGCGGAGTACCTTGCACCCAAGCGACGCGATCGCCGTCGCCCGGGACCACCAATTCCGTCTGACGCGGGCGCAATCTGTTCCAAGCAACGCGCGCTTCAAGCTCTTCGATTGTCTCGAACACTTGTGCTGTCTCGCCCGGGCCCGGCTGACTTTGAATACGTGTGCCCTGTGGAACAGTTAACGTTGCCACATCGGGTTCAGTCCCGGGCGGATCGTCCATCAGCAGGATCATGTCGGTTTCTGCCGCAGCGCCGGGATGCAGGCGATAGCCCACCAGCCGTGCCAATTCCCCAATTGAAAAGCGCTCGGTCGCGGTGCCGATATAAGATTCGTTGATCAGGCGTTCTTGATAAAAGCCAAGCACCTCCAGTGCTGAAGCCCACGCATCGATCAGCGCAATGGAAAAGTCGGAATCGTCTCGCGTACCCAGACCCGCAAGCGGTAGCGCCGTGTTTGAAGATAGTCCTGCCAGCATTGCCGCCTTGTGCCGTGCATGGTCGCCAGACCGGAACACGATCTTTGGAAGGTTCGGGCGGTTGCTGATCTGCAGCGGGGTCAAAGGCCGTACGCCTCCGCAACAGCCGCAAATATTAAAGGGCAGTCCAGGATCACGATGAGCGAT
Source organism: Ruegeria sp. CH8 (assembly GCF_056536985.1). Classification (NCBI taxonomy): domain Bacteria; kingdom Pseudomonadati; phylum Pseudomonadota; class Alphaproteobacteria; order Rhodobacterales; family Roseobacteraceae; genus Ruegeria; species Ruegeria sp. CH8. The sequence continues at coordinate 14,177 of NZ_JBQFQR010000008.1, forward strand.
GCGGAGCGGTAGATCGTTCATTTGCCGCCTCCCATGGTGATTTCCAGTGCGCCGCGCTCTGGGAAATTGCGGTCATTTTCAAGCTGTGCGATTTCCAGCCGACCGAATGTCAGAACGCCATCCTGCAAACCGATCCTGCTGTTCTGATCGCCACGACGACGAAACCGGGTCGCCTTGACGGAAGCGACGCCCGGCACCGCCATAACTCGGGCATAAAGTGCAGACAGATACACCGGATCAGCAAAGGTGAAGTTGTCGGGGTGGAAGAACCCCGTGCGCCCATTCGGCAGTCGCGCGGCAGACAGTTCTATCAACACTGCACGCCGCACTTCACTGGCGAAGTGGTCTGATTCAGCGCATATGAACAGACCGATCTCCAATGCAATGGGGATGGGCCCGTCAATCTCCAGATCATAGCCGGCCATGCGATAGCCATCGAGGAACGTGATCAGCGATGCCTCAAATTCCGGCGTCACGGCACGGCCACCAAACCGGTCAACGGTGACGAATACCGTGTGGCCGTGTCCGTTCCAGCGAAAGGTCGCAGCAGCGCGTTGCACATCGGGAAACCGACGCGCAATAGCGGCGTAGTCCGAGGGGGTTACTGCGCGTTCCTGTCGACGATAGGCATAGGGCGCAGCCTGACGCACCTCTTCCATGCTTTCCGGTGCGCGGCCCCCGACCGCGGGCAGTGGATTGCGCACCCAACGAATTGCTGCACCGGTCAGAGCATGGGCCAGCGCGTCGTGGCCTATGTTTCCAACCGGACCATTGCCGATGCGATAACTGGCGTGAAAAGGGACACCCGGATTGGGCCGCCGCCCGTTGCCGTCATCGCCAAAGCGAAGGACAGAACTGCCATCGCTGTGGATTTCAAGTACAGCGTGCCGCGCCTCAGGTGGGGAAGAGATTAAATCAGGTCGAAGCTGCCAGTGGTCCGGGCTGGCCAGATCGCCGCTTTGCAATGTGAGCCAAGGCAAGCGGATTGTGTTGGGCGCGTGAAGCTTGGCATAGGCTGAGGCGAAAACCGCTGCAGCGTTCGGGCTGGCCGGATTTGGGGGGCGCGCGGCGCTTTGCGTTACAGGTCCCTCATCCAATCGTGGGCGGAAACGGGGCGGAACGGGCTCTGGCTCGGGATGTTGGCAGGGGTCACAATCTTCACCCGCGCTGGGCACAAAATAAAGGTGTGGTTCTGGTACCTCGCCCAAGGGTTCATCCAAAATGGTGGCCCCGTGATCGGCAAGGATAATGTTGCCTAAAGCGCGACTGATCCCGCGTTCAACGCCGCCGCCCTGCGACGCATCCAATCGGGCAGACAGGCAAAACGGGAAGGGCAGCGCATCTTCTTCGGCCCAGCGGATCTCGGTAATCGCTTCGTTAGTCAGGTCATCGGTTAGATCGGCCTGGACTTTAGTCAGCATGACCGCGTGGCGCTTGCCAGGATCAGCATCAGCCTCGGAGCCGGTCAGCGGGCCCAGAACCTCCTCGAAGATCAGAACCTGTCCCTCTTCAAGGCTTTCAATGTTGCCCCGCAGCGTGGCCCGGGTCGCACCCTTGGGCAGACAGCATTCGTCGTTGCCCCAATCGTAAAAGCTCATCTCGGTCTGATCATCTTGGATGTCTCGCGTTTCAAGCGCTTCAAATACAAGCGGACCGAAAGCCAACGCTCGCGCCTGTTCGATCGGATCGGAAATTCCGGCATCGAATTCGCCAGTTCGCGTAATAAACCGGGTGCCCGCCGCAATGCTGGTAGAACCGTTCTCTGTCGGTGCGACTTGAACGAATACTCTGGCCGACGCGCCGTCATGCATGGCGTAGTCGACAAGTCGGGCATGGCGCCGGACCGAGGGCCGCTGCCGCGCAGTGGCCAGGTAACTTTCGGTGGCTGCCGCGTCCTGTGCATAGGACAAACGGTCGGCTGTATAGGCCAACATCTCGACGATGGTTACCCCAAGATCGGCTGGGTTGCGTTCCCGCCAATCGGGCAGCAATTGCCGCATTCGGGCCAGCATCATGCGCCTGAAGCTTTGGTAATCCTTGGCGAGGTAAGTCAGTGGCGGCGGAGGGGGCAGGTCATCATCGCAATGACAAATCGGCGCGCAATCAAAGTCGGTTGGGCACTCAACCTTGAAGGAAAAGTCAATCATCGACAGCACGCGGTCAATTCCGGCGGGCGGTTCAAATTCTGCCCCGACCAGCCGGAGCCTATAGGTGGAAAAATCTCCGGAAGACGACGTGCGTAGTACCAGCACCTGTTCAGGTTGCGTCATTGCCAACAGGAACGTGGCAAGGTCGCCCTCAGTCGCGGGGACATCGGGCGCGTCGGCGCGTGTCACCCATTCAACCTTGATACCGGTGATGCGCTCGCCACCGTCTATGGCGATTTCCTCGGGCTCCAACACTGGCGCATCGGTCAAGAAACGAACCAATATCGTACGTTGACGCGGTGTTGAGAGCGGTGCTTCGAGGTCCAGCACTTCGACAAAGTCGATGCCGTTGATGTCCGTCCCATCGTCAATGGCCTGCAATACAAGTTCTCGTCTTCTTGGGTCGCAGCAATGATAGATCACGGTGCCTCTCCCAATGTCAGGTCAACCCGGTCCGTGACACCTGTGCGCAGCAAGCGATAGATAACGGTTATCGTCAGCACAGAGTCCTCGGCATTGGCGACTACGTCTTCGACGAGGATCCGTTGACCCAAATAGGTCTGTAACGCGCCGCGGATCATGAAGCCTGCCGTTGCAGCGGCTTCGGCGCTGGCCGCGGCGAAGACGAGCTGGTTTACCCCGCCGCCAAAGTCGGGTCGGTTCACCCGCTCACCTGGGTTGGTAAGCAAAAGCTGTTCAATCAGGTTGCGAATATGCTTGGCTTCAGTGGCTTCTGCCGTCCGGTCGCGGTCGTCGAAATGATATGGAAAATCGATTAGCATCGCGCTTAGCTTCCAATCACTCGGGTCTGTGCTTGAATCGGGATCAGTGGCGTACCCGTTGGCGCGCAGGTTGTGACAGAGGTTTGCAGCGCCACCGGCACACCCGAAGCAAAAACCCGGGCCGCCGCCACTACAACAGTGCCAGTGACGCAGGGGCCGTTGCCGCCCGGCGGTACAAACCCGCACCCCGCCACGGCAAATACTGAGGCCTGCGTTACTGCAGGTTTGCCCGACAAAAGCACCCTTGTGTCCACCGGTACCGGCGTCGCCTTGCCGCCATGGCTGCAGGTGACGATTGATCCGAGGTCAAGGATAGGTCCGGGCATGTTTCGTTCCTCTTAGATTACGGTCAGGGCTCCGTTGTTTACTGTGACTGTCGGGCCGATCATCGTGATTGACGCTCCTCGGCCGTTTTGGATGTAGATGCCTGTGTCGTTAACGATGATCGACGCGCCGGTTGCGGATTTCAGCACAATGCCGCCGGTCGGGCCGGGAAGGTCGGTCACGGTAAGCCCGTTTTGTAGAGTGGTCTGCATCGTCATGGCAGAAACACCAGGCGGTGTAAGTTGATGCAAAGCGGGTAGTTCTGCGGCAGATCCGTAGTAGCATCCTGTCCAGATCGGATAGTCGGGATTGCCACGCTCAAATTCCACCCAAACACCGGCGCCGATTGGCGGAACCCCGAGGTTGCCAGTTTGAATGCCCGCAACCGGAAAGCAAGGCATCGCCCAACTGGATAGTGCAACGCCTGATACATCTGGCACCATGACCTGAATTCGCCCCGTCAGCATTGGGTCGGCATTGTTCACGACCGTAGCGCGGTATTTTCCATAATATGTCTCTGTCATGCCGGTACCGTCGCTTGTGTGGGCAAAAGCCCGCCGCGTTTCAGTGACAGCGTCTGTTTGTAGCTGCCGCGTTCCAATTGGTGGCGCACGCTGCTGACGTAGTGCAGTCCATCATACGCCCGAGATGCCCCGCGCACACCAATGACCGACCGCGCTCGAACGATGCGGCCATAACGTGTAACGTCGATCTGAGCTGTGCCAGTGACCGGGTCGCTTTTGCGGGCCGCGTGGGCAAATCCCCGGGCCAGCGCCTCGAACGGGTTCAGCCGTGCTGTGTCTTTCAGCCGGACAATTTTTGGCGGCAATGGCGGGATTGCCCCCATCGGTTTGTGAAACGGGATCGCGCCGGGGATCGGGATCGGGACGGTTGCCTTGGTGAACGGCTCTTGAATGTATACGACCGGTAATTCAACTGCGTCCTTGTTGAAACTGAACGACACAGATTCAGCGTTGGTCGGCACACCGCTTTCTATGGTAATCGCTGGTTGCGGTGTGCCAAAGCGCAGTTCAGGCCCCCAATAGGCAATGCTGGTTGCAGGCGCTGGTCCGGGTTTTAGGAAAAAGGTGTAGCCCGCTTCATCGGCCAGCGTCCGAATATAGTCGAGGTCATTTCCCTTCTGCCGCGGAATCCGGTCCGTCGGAAGCGGTGGCCCTTCGAGCGAAGGTATGACTTGAGGGATGATACCGAGCCAAGCGTATTTCGCCAGTATCAGGGCAACGCGAGCCTCGGGCGGCATGGCTGGGTAGGGGATGCCCGCAAGATCGAAATGCGCCATTGGCGCCGTAAGGTCGGTGCCACGCACAGTGAGTGTCGCCGGTTCAGAGCCAGAGCCGGGTGAAAGATCGGACGACGTGACAACGCCATTGATCAGCGGAATGGCCTGGCCACTGACCGTCGCCACCAGCGCCACGCGCAGAATTGGCAACGGTTCGATCGCCCCACTGAGCAAAAAGGCGGTTACAAGTGGAGAATCCCGATCGACCGCAAAAGACAGGTCAAAACCAGAGGGCGTTTGCCCGGAATTCTCTTCGATGGTCACCGACTGTAGCGCTTCGATCACGCCTGCTGGTGCAGGCACCGGCACGCCGGGACCGAACAACAGGGTCAGATCGATGCCTTTGATCATTTTGGTGCCACCTCGCTCATTGATCGGGCTGTGTTCCCGGCAAACCCGCTGGCAGCGTCAGGCGCAGTTCTCGTCCGACCTCTTCCAAATCCTCAGGCCACAGCACGCCATTGCCGTCGCAAAGCTGCCAAAACGCTTCTGGGTCACCGATCTCTTGCGCTGCGATATGATCGATCCGTTCGGCGTCTTTGACTTGTCGGAAAGCGCGGGTATCAAAGGCCTCGGGTGGCGGAACAATGCGGCGGCGCAAATACGCGACCTTGCGACCGTCGGGCAACACGGCTTCGACCCGTGAAATGCCGTGATATCGACTTTGGGGCGGGAAATCGGTGAGTTCGATGACACCCGCTTCGAACATCGCCTGAATCGGATTCGTCATGGCAGTCCTCCTAATCCAAGCCCGCTGAGATCCCCGCCAGAGTAACGGCTGCTAAAGCTTTCCTTCGAACGCAGATAGGCCATGAACAGCCCGGCTCCGCGATGCGCGAAACCTAGGTCGTCAACGGATAAAACGCGCAGCGACAAGCTTACTTTGGCGCGGATCGGGTTCAGAGCGGGGTCAAAGAATTCTTCGGTAATCGACAACTGTGTCAGCCGGACCGGAGCAACGCGGTTGGGCGACCAGACGAACAAGGTGAGCGGGGTTTCCGCTGGCGTGATCTCAAAACTGCCCGAGGCGGCTTGCGCGTTCTGCCGTTCCAGCTGCGCCGTGGTCGGATGCAGCATAGTCTCGAGCGCCGAGAGAACCGGGAATAGCCCCAGTTCGGTGGTTTCCGGGTTGTTGTCCGGGAATTCCAGCTGGTCTGTGGCGTCCAGCTCTGCTTCGACGGTGATGGTTTCAACGGCTGGACCCGTAAGGCGCAGCGGCTGCGAGCGGTCCGGCTCATCCGCGATGGCTTGCACTTCCAGCGACCGCGACAGCGTCTCTGCGGCGTATTGCAGTGTAATGATCCGTTCAACCTGCCCGCTGTCGGGAGATATCAACACAAGGCCTGCGCGGGTCAGCTTGGGGGAGCGGGGAGAGGTCATGGAGACACCGGAGCAATCTTCTGGACGCGCGCCGAAATTTTGGTCTCCTTTCGGGGGAGATATGCGGTGAACCAATAATACCGGATAAGGTTTGCGACGGTGTCCGAGCGAAATGGGATATGCTGCGCGAGTTGAGTCTGACCGGCTTCCAAGCCAGCCTTACGATCGACTTCATCAAGAAGCTGTAGGGATCTGGACCGTTCGTAGCCAGCACGGTCATCTGCTTTATGCCGGTTGATCAACTCGTGATACGCTGACACCAGTTGTCCGCCGATATAGCTTTCGAGCCTGGTTTTCTGCCTTACGGACAGGGCACCATATTCTCCGCCCGTCAAATATTCGTAGGTTTCCTTCTGAATCGATCGGTTCACATCGCCGAGAAACGAATGTCCTACGGCGCCTTTTCCTTCCGACGCCCGAAACTCGCGTTTCGCACGATTCTTTGATGGGTGCGCAATTCCCAGGTTGCCGTAAACCACAGCATCCTTCTTCCCGACATCAATAAGCGCGTCACGCGTTCTTGCTGCGACCGAACGGCCCTCACCGGGTGCCGTCGGCACTCCTCCCTCACTAAGGAGCGCCTTCTTGCTATCCTTTGGGAGATCCTCGTGCGCGGCTTCGCCGGTATTACAGGCAAAGAGTACAATCTTCACGTCACGTTTCAGCAGATCGCGGATCTTGGACAAGACCTTTTTCGGACTGGAACCCATTGAGACAAGGCCACAAAGCCCAGACCCCGCATGGGAAAGAAAAACAAGATTGGCGATCTTGAGATCGCCCTTAAGGGGCTCACCTCCTGTTGCGGCACGGTGGTCGTTCACCGCAGTCGTCGACACCGCAACTATATCTCGAACGATGCGGGGAAAGTCGCTTTCGGCCCCGTCAACTGAAATCCCAACCTCTAGGGATTTTGCCGTGATCCGCTCACGGTGTGACCCGATCGCACGCTCCGTCTTCGCAATTTCATGGCCACGAATCCGAAATTCGCTGTCAGAGTCTCCGTCATAAAAGACGATGGTGAGACCCGTAGACACCTGATCGCTCAGCTTTCTTCCGAGTTCGACAGAAGGGTTGGTTGTGGACGCGGCTGAGGGAGGCGCGCATTGCAGCAACTGCTGGTTCGACAAGGGCTCGGACACATGTTGCTGCACCGTATGAACCAACTCATGTGCCATCAGTCGCCGTCCCTCGGTAGAAGCAAAATCGCGGGTGCCGGGGGCAAAGGCGATATGGTTTTTCAACGTGTATGCGCGGGCGTTGATGCCGCGGACGGCAGCTCCGGCCCGGGCATTGTCATGGAGGCGTACTCTGGAAAAATCATGACCCAAGCGAGGTTCGAAATACCCGCGTTCTGCGGAGGATAGTGGCGCACCTCCGCTTGAGATTGCCGCCGCGGCCTGCGTCACTGCTGTGTTCGTCGGGCTGCCACCCGTCGACTTCAACTGAAGTTCGTCTTCTTCTTCCTCCATCCGCTGCAGCCTGGCCGGTTTCGTCTGCAACTCTTCCTCTTCCTCGGTCATACGTTGCAGTCCCGGCCTCGTCATGCCAACCGGACCGGGAGAACCCGTGGAGACGACGCGATCCGCGATGCGATCCGCCTCTTGCTCGTAGCGGTCGCCCGGTTGGTTCACCTTCAGTTTCGGCTGCACGCCAAGACGCGTCTTGGCGGCACAGGCTGGGCACTGATCCTCTACGCCTTTTGCTGATCCGCAGTCGCAGCTTCTTTGAAGCGTTGATGTTGTTTCCGCCATATATGTGTCAGCGGCGTGGTTTGAAATTGAGGCTACACGGCTCATAATGCACACCATTTTATCGGGTCGATATGCAAACCTTGGCGCGCTACTAACCGCTGGCAAAAAGCAAGCAGGGTAACGCAGAATTCATGCCAGAAATGTATGATTTGTCCTCTCATAACACGCCTTAAGCCACATAAAGTCAACTTGAAAACCATCACTTAATCCCCAAGATCACGACGCTCGGACCAGTGTTGGGGGCGGGTTCAGTTTTTGGCCCGAACGGTCGGGCGTTTTTGAATCCAGCGTCGGAAAATGCCTTAACAGTCCAGTCGAATTTCGAGACGTCTTGGATCCAAACATTCAGTTGTAATATCCCATCCTTTGCCATCACCTTGTAAGCGCCGTCGGCAGCCTTTTTCCAATCAAGGGCGTGACCTGGGAGCCGATTTGAGAAAAGGGATTTGGCCGAGCCGGGCTCGAAGAAACCGCGCGCGGTACGGGGCAGCGGCTGCTCGTCGTGTGAGAGCGCCGCCGCAGCTTGTGTCACCGCCGGATTGGTCAGGTGAGTGCTAAGCGTTTTCATCTGCAACTCGTCCTCTTCCTCAGTCATCCGCTGCAGTGTCGCTCCTGACATGCCCTCAGGACCGGGAGTTCCCGACGGGACGACGCGATCCGCATTGCGGTCCGCCTTTTGCTCAAAACGGTCTCCAGGCTGGTTCACCGTCAGCTTCGGTAGCACACCAAGACGCGTTTTGGCGGCGCAGACAGGACACTGATCCTCGAAACCTTTTGCGGTGTCGCAGGAACAAGCGCGTTGTGGCAACGTCGCGGCTTGGGTCCACGCGACCGCTTGCATTGGACTGATTGCCGACTGTTTCATCGCCTAATCCCCCGCAGCGTCGCTTTGGCGATCTGTTCTGTGGCGCTACCTGTACCGCGGTCTGTTCGGACGGTTGCTGAAGAGCGTGCACCAGCAGCACCGATCATCCCGTCTTGCGCTAACCGCGCCCGGACCTCTGTCATCAAAGCCTTGGTCAAAGCCGCCCGATCAAGCGAAGGGTCATTCGTTACGATCCGGTCAATAGTCAGGGTGACGCGGCGCGGTCTCATCGAAACACCTCCGCCTCGGTTGCGGTAAACGGTTTCTCCAGCTTGGCATATTCTCGTCGCGCCGCTCGCAACAGATGCTCAGGGCGCACCGGTGTATCCTGTGCCGCTGCGAGGAAGGTGGCATTGAGCGCGATCGAGCGGATGCTTCCCCCTGCGATCGATAGCCGTGCCAAGTGCTGTGGGTCGATGCCTTCTAACGGGGTCTCTATTGGAAAGATCTGCGCCCAGATTTCGGCCCGTGCCGCTGAATCGGGGAAGGGAAACACCACCACCTGTCGTAAGCGGCGAAGGAACGCCCGGTCTACCGCATCGCGCTGGTTTGTCGTAAGGATGGCGAGGCCGCGATACGCTTCCATCCGTTGCAGCAAATAGCTGACCTCGACATTGGCGTAGCGGTCGTGACTGTCTTTCACCTCGGAACGCTTACCAAACAGAGCATCCGCCTCGTCAAACAGCAGGATTGCACCTCCTGCCTCAGCGGCCTCGAAGATGCGTGAAAGGTTCTTCTCGGTTTCTCCTATGTACTTACTGACCACTCTGCTCAGATCGATTTGATACAGATCGAGCGCCAATTCTCCTGCTATAACCTCGGCCGCCAAAGTCTTGCCTGTACCCGACAGGCCGACAAACAGCGCCGCGGTGCCCAACCCGCGGTCGCCCTTCTTCGTCCAGCCCCAGTCGGACAACACACGCCATGAATTGCGTTGATGTGCGGCAAGGTCTTGCAGCGCGGCGCGGGTCACTGCCGGGACCACGAGGTCGTCCCAGCCAACGTGCGAAGTGATACGTTCGGCGAGCCCGTCGAGCGGCCCGCGCGAGCGGCGGCGTGCCGCTTGCCATAATGCGGCGTCTATGCGTTCCGGATCGCTGCCCTTGATCTCAGCGGCGACGCTGCGAATGGCTTGCGGTGATAACGCGAATTGCGTGGCGAGGTGATCGAGTGTGACTCTAGCGGCTTCATCTCCAAGAGCCTCCTGCCATCCTTTCCGCCGGTCGTTCCGATCAGGTTTGGGCAGGCGGACACGCAAGGTAGGTTCGCGCTCGGGCAAGCTGGCCTCAGGTGCGGAAACTGCGACCGCGCTTAACATCTGTTCTATCAAAGCTGGCAGGTTACGGCTCTGGGCCACGTCCGCTTCGGCTTCGATCATAAGAAGTGCTCTCGACAGCGCCAATTCACGGTCGAGGTAGATCGCGGTTGCATAGCGTTCAGTCCAGGCAATCGGCAGATCGGCGGCGTCCAGGCGCAGTACCTGAGCACCTGCCAGAGCTGCCGCGTGCCGAATTAATTTGCACCGCCCCTCGGCATCTCCGCCCTCGACGAGTATGGCAGGAGGCGGCCCATCAGCGGTTAGGGCAGTGGCCAGCCGTGCGGCTTCAGCTTCGTGCGTCAACGGTATTGTCTCGGCGCCGAGTAAAGGGCGTATCAACCCCTCAAGTCGTGTATCCAGACCCGGGCGGTACAACACGTAGTCCAGCACGCGTGTGTCGATGCGAAGCACCCTTTCGTACAAGGGACCGTTGCCTACAACCTCAATCATTCTCCAGCGCCGCAGCGGGGCAGAGTCGGCAAGCGCTGCCCGCACCCCAGGCCCGATTAGCCGCTCGGCAAGTCCGATGCTCAGGCCGTTTGCGGCTCCCAGACGCAGCATCGGTGGGGCGGACTTAGGTTCGGTTTCGCAAGACGTTACACAAAGAACCAGCGCGGTAGAGACGGGGTCGAGCCCAAAAATGTCCGACAGATCGACAAGGCTGGGGGCAGACGCAAGATCCAGGTCCGGCAGAGATGCGTCGCTGCTCAACGCCTCAAGACGGGCAACAACGCTTTGAGTGGCAGCGCCGATTGACGCGGCCTGATCCAGGGGAGGGCGCGGATCGCGGGTCATGTCACGGTCACAGTCTGCAGCACGGGCGGTGTTGAGCTGCGATCAATCGCCGGGCTATCGACGCCATCCACTCGCAGCCGAACTACCAAATCTGTTCCGACACCCGGACCGTCAAATGTGGCATCAACCTGATCGGTCACAGCGACCGCATTTGGCAAAACCCGCATTTCGGTGCCAGCTAAAATCGCGATCTCTTGCCCAATGCGGATTGGCGGTGAAACATCCACTGTCACCTCTGTACCACCCACACCTGCCACTGCGGTCGCGCTGATTGCTGGCGCCAATGCAAGTGGTAGACGATTGGTCACCGCTGTGCGCTGGTCGCTATCTGTCACGGTTGCGCTGATCTCATAGGCGCCGCTGCGCCAAGAGGCCGGGTCTTGCGGCGTGCCTGCCATAGCACTGCCGCCAGGCAGGGCGGTCGGCCCAGGCAGTTGTACCAACAACCGGTCCGGTCTTGCAGGGGCCTCGGGTACAAGGCGCAGTTCCGTGTCGCTTCCTGCCTCGCGAAACAGCACCTGTGCGTCACCGCTATCCAAGCCGGTGCCGGTCAGAATGACACGCCCACCAAGCCGCATCACAGGATGCGCGTCTTCAGACTCGACCGAAAGCAGCGATGGTATATTTGACGCCAGACTCGGCTCGACACTCACGCCTGGGTCGCGCCCTGTTTCCGGATCGCGCAAGCCGCCACGGGTTAAAACCGGTAAGGTCGGGCGGACCGGCAAGGCGCGCTCGATCAATACCACCGACACGTCATAGGCAACTGTTGTACGATAACTCGCCTGCAACGCCGTCCACATCTTGGACATGTCGTCCATCGACAAAGTGACGGGCGTGATCTTCAACAGCTCAATTTGATCGGCCAATTCTGCTGGTGACAATGGCCCGGTTCCGAAATCAGGCAAACCGCCCCCCAGACCGGTTAAGTCTGCAGCGGACAAAGAGGTTCGGATTGTCTCGCGTGGGACGATCTGCATCTCGTGAAACAACTGCATCGCATACCCAAGCAGCACTTCGGCGTGCAATTCCTCTCTTGCGACCGAGGTCAGGATGTAGTGCAGGTCCAGCGCCAAGGTTGGGCGCATTCGCAAGTGACCATCGCCCGTCCGCGTAGGCAGATCGGCATTGCGGAGTGCTGCATTTGGAGTGACACGATGCAGAAACAGATTCAGATGCGGTGTTTGCGTATCGGGCGTGTCAGAGACGATGCGGTCGGGCGGCTGCGCCGTCACAATGAAGTCAGTGCCCAGGACTTGTTCAACATTGCCAAAGACAAGCGCGTCATTAAGCATATCCTTCAGGATGCGTGTGACACCAGCGATGGCAAGAACATTGCTCATCCGCCGCGATCCTTCAAATAATCGGACAGAGGCGGACTTGCGCTGGCACGTTTTGGTGACTTCTGGCGCTGGGGTCGGGCTGCGGGTTGCGCTGGTGCAGTGCGGACCTCCAAACGTCCGATATGGATGTGAATGTCCGGCTCGGCAGAAGCTTGCGTTGATTGCGCAACAAGCTTGGCGGGCTCTGATGCCGAGGGAAGGAACGGGCGTGTTTCGCGCCGGTGTGGTTCTTCCGTTGACGTGTGCCGCAACTGAACCTCCCGGATGGACGCCGCTGGCTCGGGCGGTGCTGCTGGCTTGGCAGACAATGCCCTATCGGGTTCGATTGGGGCTGGAATGGGCACCTTTTCTTCAGCGTCTGATGGTTGCTTCTGCACTGACAGATACGGGCGGGGCAAACGCTGTGTTTCCTCCGAAACAGGCGGTTTCACGTGTCCGCGGACCTCGGGCGGGGCATTGTCTGGCGCCATCGCGTGTTTTTCAGTCACGGGCATAAGTTGTTGTGGTGCCGCCGTGGTATCAGTCTCGTGCTGTCCCTGTTGGCGCGGTAAGGGCGCAGGCGGACTGAGTGGTTGCCCTGTTTTCCGGGGCGATGCGGCAACCTGCTCCGTCTCTATCTCGTTCACCATCGCTGGCTGTGGTGCGGTTTCGTGAGTTGGTTCGAACAGGCTGGGTGCGCGTGGACGCAATCTGCTTTGCGCCTCACCCAAGGCTCGGTTCACCAGTCGATTGAGCGGCCCACTCATGACGCTCTCGCCAATTCTAGATAGGTTTGCCGCCGCTCAGGTCCCATGGAAAGAACGGCCTCTTCTGACCAAGAGAATGCAAGTGCCAGATCAGCGACGTCGCGCATTACGCGGCGCGCTGCGATTTCAAGCTCGAACCAGAAAAAACTGGGGATGTCTAATGCCTCGGACCACTGCGCACCGCACTCGGCGCAGGTTAGTCCCAGCGAAATCTCCGCCGCGTTTACTCGCGCGTCGATCCAAGCCGCCAGCGCCTCTTTGGCAGCTTCGGGCAGGTTGTCCGATCCCAAAAGTCTGCCTTGCAGCGCCGCTGCTGGGTCCGTCGCGTTTGTAACAGCGTCCAGATCGCGGCTTGTTACATCGCGAAGCGCAACGCCCTCCAGCGCTTTGGGCGCCTCTGGTGTTGGCAGATGTAGCATCTGGTCTAGATCAGCCGCAGGCAACTGCAGTTCCAACTGTGCGTCACAATCCGGACAATCGGTAACCAGCCCCAACGACGAGCGAAAAGTCTCTCGGTACAAAGCCAGCAGCGCCCGGTCCCGCTCGGCCAAGGGCATATCCGCGACCTCGGGCCAGCCGCAGCGCTCCAGCACCAGCATCGCGCGCTGATAGGGATAGCGCCGTTGTCCAGCCTCCCACAAATCCAAGATCGCTTTGGCGTCCATTTGGCTTTTCATCTGGCACCCATTTCGTCACCGTGTCACCCCGGGCCCGTTGTGTCGGCTGTTACCCGAACTCGGGTTCCTGCGGTTCCTGCACGTCCGTGTCGCGCAGCCAGCCCTCGTTCTCGAGCTTGATCGATTGGATCGCCACCGCATTGGCATTCGCGTCCAATTCCGGCAGCGCCTGATACTCCGAGACCCAGCAACGAAACACGCGGTAGGCAATCGCAAGCTGTCCGGCCTCGTTGTACATCTCGATCGTGATGTCGCGGCGGAAATTGGCCAGCGACACTTCGGCTCCCAAGCCGGCCTCGACATTCCAAACCCTGTTGGCCCAGGCTTCGAATTCCAGATCATGGGTGACACCGCGTTCCAGCATGATGGCTTCATAGCTTGACCGCCCAGGCGATTTGCGGCTGGTCGAACTGTCGCCTCCGACCCTGTGTTCCACGACCTCGGTGGTGCGTTTAAGCGCGCCGACCTTGCTGATCCCGGCGACAAAACGACCATCCCAGCGCACGCGGAACTTGAAGTTCTTGTAAGGATCGAAACGGGATGGATTAACGTTGAATTCAGGCATGGCGGTCTCCTTTCCGCAGCACTGGCGTTAGGACTGGCTTTGACCGGCCAGCTGTTGGATTTGGATGACAACGAACTCTGCAGGTTTCAGCGGAGCAAAGCCGACATAGATATTGACGATACCCAGATCGATGTCGGCCTGCGTTGTCGTAGAGCTGTCGCACCGCACCAGGTAGGCCTCCTGCGGGGTAGATCCCTGCAGCGCGCCTTGCCGGAACAATTGCTGCATAAAGCTGCCGACGCTTAGCCGGATTTGCGACCACAACGGTTCGTCATTCGGCTCGAACACCACAAATTGCGTCCCGCGATACAAGCTCTCTTCGATGTAAAGGGCCAGTCGGCGGACCGGTACATATTTCCATTCGCTGGCAAAGACGTCGGCACCGACCAAGGTGCGCGATCCCCAACTTACCGTGCCATAAACCGGGAAAGTGCGCAGGCAATTGACGCCCAGCGGGTTTAGCACACCGTTTTCCGGGTCGGTCATGCGATAGTCCAGCGCTTGTACGCCTCGAAGTCGCGCGTCGATACCTGCCGGGGCTTTCCAGACGCCTCGCTCGGAATCGGTGCGTGCCCACAATCCGGCAATAACGCCGGAATTGGGGAACGGTCGCAGCCGCCCTCCCTGTACCGGGTCGCCCATCATCAAACGCGGGAAATAGATCGCTGAGTTGCGATGTTTCAGCCCCGAATTGGCGGCATTATTCACCCATTCGCGGGCGTCTTCGATGTCACGGACGTTCTCATCAAGATCAATCAGGATCATCGAGCGCCGCTCTTCGGCGTAGGTGACGGCAGCGGTGAGAATATCGATCTGAGAAATATCGGGCAGGTTCAGGATGTTGAATAAATCCGCGTCCTCAAGCGCGAAAATTCCGGTCTTGTCATCCTGGTCCCCCAGATACAGGTCGAGACCAGTGACCGTGTTTGGATCAGGCTCTGTCCCGTCGGCACCGGCGCTTACCGCCGATTGTGCCGCAACGAGCGGGGGCGTTCCCATGCGGTAGGTGGCAAGGTTCGTAGTTGCGATGCTCTGATCTATTCCAAGTGGCGTAGCTGCGTCGTTTCCCACACTCCCGACAACGCGAAGGCGCATAGTCGGAGTGTCCGGGCTCGCTCTTAACGTGATGCGATCGTCAGACACCGTTGCCGTGGCGGCGCGAAACGCCGGATGATCCGTTGCGCGCAATTCGGCCTGCAGCATTGCCGCTGCGCCTGACAACGATGCCGGAGCTTCCGGGAACGCATAGTCGCTGGTCTGAGCGACCACTGTATCTGACGCATCCAGAGCTTCGACTTGAAGTTGCAGGTTCGTGTCGAAACCCGGCCCATCGAAATCGGGGCGTCTTTCTCCGACCGTTCCGGTTGGCATTGGACGTGTGTCGGCAAAAATGTCCGCCTCACGTGCGCCGCTGCCCACTGTGAGACGCAATGCGGCAGTGCCGCTGTTGATCGAAGCGGGCACGAACCGGATGGATGTGTTAGTCGCGTTTTGCGCGAGAGTTCCCTCGAGTCGACCATTATTCTCGACCATCGTGAAATCGTTGTTGCCCATGATCGTGCGAATTTCTTCCTGAATATCGCCTGCCGCAGTGGCGACGTCGGCAAGCGGGGCACCTGGATCAAAGAGATTGAATTCCTCCACCGGACCGCCATTGATCTGCACTCCGATGCGGCGCTGATTGTCCTGTAACCCGCTGACGGCGCTGTCGTCGATGGCACCACTGATCAAGGTTGCTGTGCCAGTCGTTGCGGCAATATCATTTGCGATTTCAACCATCCGGGATGCATCATTGACCGCGTCAAACGCATAATTGCTCGAGTCCGGATTCATCGACAAGTTGCGATGAACCTCCGAACGGGCCACTACCAACTGGCCGCCGGCTTCGCGCATCTCGTTGATCGTTAGGTTGAAGGTCGAGTCCGGATTCGACGTGTCGTAATCCACCAACAATTGCAGGTTGTTGCCCCAGGCGCCCTCACTGGCGGCCTGAATCTCAAGCGTCGGGTCTGTGCCCGGACTGTCCGTTGTTACCGAGGCCGCAGTCGCGTCCTCAGCTACACGAACGATCCAGGCGGTCGCGCCGCCATTCAAGAAGAAATGGTTGACCGCGTAGCTCAGTGCGCTCGACGGGTGCAATTCTCCGAAGGTTCGTTCGAAGTCGGCAAAGCTGAAAATCTGCGTCGCCTCATCCGTCGGGCCGCGCCGACTATAGCCGACAAAGGCTGCGACAGAGGTTGGCACACCCGCAATGGCCCGTGAACCGCCAGGAACCTCATCGATGTAGACACCGGGATAGGAAACCGAAACAGGCATTTTCGTCGCTCCTTCAGCTTAGGCCTTGAGGCGGTTTAAGCCCGTATGCGCCAAAGGTGGACGATCAGAATGCGCTTAATAATGCGCCTCGTCGCAGTGGCAAACCGGTAAATACGACGGAGTTAAAGTCTCAAAGCAGGTAACAAGTCTTAACTGCATCAAGTGTCCGCGAGCGTCAGATTCGTGTCAAGGTACTCGCCAGATTTGTGGCATGTGTTGGCCTAGTCGCATTCGCGCGACATGACTATAGCCTCGCACTTGCCCCACAATAGGGAAACAAACCCAGCATTCTGTCATCACAAATGCGGGTTTTTTGCACCAGACATTGCACTCTCTGGCATCCGGTCACCGGGCAAGCAGTGTGGAAGCCCAAAAAGCCCCCATCGTCTCGGCCAGAACCAATTCCGTAGTGGCCGCGAAAGTAAGGGCTTGTACGGAAAGTTGTTGCGTAAACCTATATTCCGGTTCTGGCGTTTTGGTGTGTCTTAACATCGCCTAACCAGATGGGAAAAACGCGCCCTTCTGACTAGAGATGCATTTCCACCCGGACTTCGGGAAATGCCGCAGTGACCGCGCCAATTCCTTTCTCCGGTAAGGCGCACAAAGCCGTGGACAGCCCATCGGCAATGGCCGCGCTGGGGGCTGAGACCGAGACAACATGCGCTGGGCGCACATCACCCGCAGGGTTCAGGATGTGCCCCTGTTCACCGGTTAGCATGAGGCTGCGTGCGTCCGATGTTGCGACCGCGCGGTCCCGCAGTTCGATGGACTTGTGAACGTCTCCTCCGCGCCCGGCCAGTCCGACCTGCCACGCTTGCCCGTCTCCGCGCTGTCCTAGAGCGGCGATTTCTCCCATGTTCACCAGCACGTCCCGCAAGCCATGCGCGGTCAGAAGCGCGCTGATGCGGTCGGTGATGGCGCCCTGTGCAATACCGTTCAGGGTCAGTGCCGACACACCGGGTTGGGGCAGGTGGATCATGTCCGTCCGAACGGTCACTCGAGCCCATCCGACAGAGCGCCGGGCCGCGTCGATTTCCTCTGGGTTCGCACCGGTTACAATCGCGGACCAAAGCGGTTGAATCGAAGGATCGAAGGCCCCGTCTGAGGCTTCATGTATCGCTGTGCACAGGCTGAGAACGTTCAACAGTTCGGGTGCAGGGCCGGACAGGTGGCCGTCGCGGTTCAGGCGGCTGAGTTCGGAATGGGGGCGGTACAGGCTGAAGATGTTTTCCAGCCGGTCCACCTCGGCCTCAACTGCGGCGATGATCGGCGCGGCCTGGGCATCGGTCAGCCCCTCCAGCCGCAAACTGGCCTCGGCCCCCAGCGCAACCCCGCGCCAATGGGCCGCCGGGGCGGGCTTCGCACCGGCTGGAAAGGCGGTGCAGGCGGCAGACATGGTCAGGAACCGACGGCGGGAGAGGGGGGTCATGCGGGGGTCTCCAGTCTCAGTTCCAGATCGACGGGGCCAAGAACCTCGGCCGCGGGAATTTCGGACAGCGGCATCTGCGCGCCGCCGTATTGGGTGATAAAGACATCGGCTGCGGTGGGATCGGCAAAGGGCACAACCTCGGGCGCTCCCATGCCGCCGGCAACGTTGGAGCCGACCACAAAGGTGGCTCCATCCGCCGCGATCCAGTTGGAAATGCCCGGCTGCTGCCAGTTTGGGGCAGCACCCATATCACTGACGTAAACGGCGGTGATTTCGGCATCGCGTTCGGGGCTTTTCAGATAGGCCACCATGTCGCGTACCTGCGCAAAAAACAGCGGTGCGGGATACCCTTCCAGATGGATCTGCCCTTTTGGCCCGCCATGTTCGGCGATGTTCATCTGACAGAAATAGCTGAGCGCGTCCGGGGTCAGATCAACCGGGTCGGGGGCTTCGGCCACTTCTTCCTTGCAGGCCGTCAGAGCGATCAGGGCGATCAGGGCAAGACGTTTCATGGCTCGACCCTCCGGAATGCGAGGCGGGCGAGGGCAAAGCCCAATACCGGCCAGATCAGCAGCGAGGCGGGCGCAGCCCAGACGGGCAGGGCTTGCGCGGCTCCGGTCATGCCGGATGCCATGGCGACGCCTTCGGTTGCGGCGATGTTCCACAAACGGAATGCGTCGGCCGGGTTGGCTACCATCACCCATGGAAAGACGGATTGGGTGAAGGTGCCGCCCTTGTCCATGACGACGGCTCCCAACAAGCCCAGATCATAGAGGACGACAAAAACCAGCCAGAGCCCGGCCGACAGACCTGCCGCCGCCGTAGCGCCCCGTGCCAGGGCGGACAGCAGGTAACCCAGCGCCAGAAACACGGCGCCCAACAGGATGGACGTGAGAATGAGGCGGACCAGAGCCATCAGGCTTTCCGGCCCGGCACCGCCGAAAAAGGCGGCGACTGCACCTGCGGTGCCGAAGCCGACTGTCATGGCGAAAGCCAGCGCGGCCAGATGGGCGGTGAACTTGCCCAGCAGGATTTCTCCGCGCCCGGCTGGGTAGGACAGCAGCAGTGACAGGCTGCCCCGGTCCACGTCTCCGGCGATGGCGTCGAAGGAGATCATCAGCGCCAGCAAAGGCGCGAGATAGACCGACAGGGTGGTCATCGAAGCGACCGAGACGGTCAACATATCGACGCCCAGCGTGCCGGTCGGTGCACTACCTGCGAAGGTCAGCGCCAAAGCGAATAGTACCATGATCAGCGTAGCCACCAGCAGCCAGCGGTTGCGGCGCAGGATCAGCATCTCGGTGCGGGTAATGGCGAGGAAGCGGGTCATTGCATCTCCTCCTGTGCGTAGTGGCGATAAAGGTCTTCCAGCTTGGGCGGGGTCATCTCGACATCTGCCACGGCATCGCCCAACCCGGCGATGTGGCGCAGGGCCTCCATCTTGTCATCGGGGGTGCAGAGCAGTTCTACGGACGCGCCGTTGATCCGGTTGCCGCCCAGTTCGGCGGCCAGCGCATCGGGGTTGGCACTGGCGCGCACTTTCAATCGGATCGGCAGACCGGCCAGCGCGGACAGGTTGCTCAGCGTGTCGTCGGCCACCATCCGGCCTTTGCGCATGATGGCGATGCGGTCGGTGCGGGCCTCGACCTCGGTCAGGGCGTGCGAGGCGATCAGGACGGCGGTACCCTGTGCGGCCAGTTCGTCGATGATGGCATAGAGATCCTGCCGCGAGATTGGGTCAAGGCCCGAGGTTGGTTCGTCCAGCAGTGCCACTTTCGGCTGGCCCAGCAGTACCTGCGCCAAACCCAGACGTTGCCGCATCCCCTTGGAATAAGCCCCGATCCGGCGGTCCAGTGCGTCGCTGAGGCCGACACGATCCAGTAGGCCGAGCACGTCGGCTTTGGTTCCGGAGAGTTTCGCAAACAGGGTCAGTTGCTCGCGCCCGGTCAGGGCTGGATGGAACGAGACCGCCTCGGGCAGATAGGCTGTATCCCGTCGTGCCTGTGCTGTACCGGGGGTGGTGTCACAGATCCGAATGGCTCCGCCCTGGATGGGCGTCAGGCCGAGGATGGATTTGATCAGGGTCGACTTGCCTGCGCCGTTATGGCCCAGAAGCGCAACGCGCTGACCGGGGGCTAGTGACAGGGTGATATCGTCAAGGACGCGGGTTTTCCCTCGGTCCTTGCAGACATGGTCGATAGATAGGGCCTTATCCGTCATGAGGCACCTTTTTCATTGCTTGGGTTTCAGGGGCTTGCATCAATGGGTTGCTGTCCATCACACCGCCCGGCAGCAGCGCCGGGAAGGCCGATTGCGACCAGCGCACCAGTTGCACGGCAGGGGAGCCGAGCAGCAGTTTGGCTGAGGGTTGGGTCCACAGCACATGGTCCATACTGTCATTGGGGCGATAGGGGGCATCGGCGATGCCGTTGCCATCCACATCATAGGCGGCAAAATCGGACCAGTAGTTGCCGCGCCCATCTTCGGACCACTCGACCCATTTGGTCGAGACGTATTTTACTTGTGTCCGGTTGCCGACAAAGGCGTTACCGACGATCCGGTTACGCTCGGAGCCCGCCGTAAAGTGGATGCCGATGCCGCATCCCTGGAACCAGTTGCCGGTGAAGTCGTTCTTGTTCGAATTATAGAGGAAGGTGCATTTTTCCTTGGCGCCTTTCACCACGTTGCCAGAGATGACGCTCTTGTTGGCGTAGTTCAGCATCACGCCATGTTCCCGGTCACCGATCGAGACATTGTCGGTCACGGCCACATTGGTCGAGAACATCACCGCATAGCCCAGATCGTTGCCGATCGAGATATTGTCGCTGACCACCGAGTCATCGGCATACATGTAATGCACCGCAAAGCGCAGATCGCGGAACAGGTTGCCGTTGAAGGTGTTCTTTTTTGACGAGTTCACAAAGATCCCGTCGCGGCCAAAGCGGATGTCGTTGCCTTCGACAACCGCACCCGGCGCGTTCCAGACATAGACGCCATTGCCTCGGTCATTCATCCGGCGGTCCTGCCGCCCTTCGATCCGGTTGCCGCGTACGATGCTGTCCTTGGCGCCGTGAATGTCGATGCCATAGAGATTGCCCAGCAGCACGTTATCCTCGACCACCGGCGCTTTGGCCGTTTTGGTCAGTTGGATACCACTGTCGATCCCGTCATGGCTTGAGCCCGAACCGATCACGGTTAAGCCGCGCACGGTCACGCCGGGCCCGGTCACGGTGATGACACTGCCTGCGCCTTGACCGTCGATGGTGGCCTGTCCCAGCCCGTCAAGGGTAACGGGCCGGTCCAGAATTAGTTGTTCGGTATAGGTACCGGGGCTCAGGTGGAGGGTGTCTCCATCCGCCGCCTGAGCCAGTATTTCAGTGATGGCCCCCGCCCGGTTGGGCACGTCCCAGTCCGCCGCCCAAAGGGGCGAGCCAAGCAGGAGCGGTATGAGCAGGGGCCAACGCATGGGTTACGCTCCTGCCGGTTCAACCAACATCCGGCCGCGCATTTCCATGTGCAGCGCGTGGCAGAACCACTGGCAATAGAACCAGTGCACGCCCGGACGGTCAGCAGTGAAGGTGATCGACGCGGTTGCCATTGGTCCGATCTCGAAGGCGATGCCGTAGTTACCCAGGCAGAAGCCGTGGGTCACGTCGTCCACGTCATCCAGGTTGGTGACGTAGATTGTTACCTCGTCGCCCTGTTTGACGGTGAACTTCTCAAGGCTGAAGGTCGGTGCCTGCGAGGTCATGTAGACCCGCACCTTGTTGCCATCCCGGATCGGTTCTTCGGCGCCTTCTTCCAGATCGATGCCATCGGCTTCGGCCTGTTTGCGGGCATCTTCCCAAGTCACATCGTTGCGGTCCCAAACGTTGACCGGGTTGACGATGTCGCTGCGAACGATGATCGAGTCATGCGGTTCGGCAAAGGTCGGCCCATCATGAACCACCTTCATCTCGTCGGACGAGATGTCGATCAACTGCTCGTTCTCGGGCTTCAACGGTCCTGTGTTCAGGAACCGGTCTTTCGAGAACTTGTTCATCGAAATCAGCCACTTGCCGTCGGCATCTTTGGTTTCACCCATGGAGGTCGAGTTGTGGCCCGGCTGATAATGCACGTCCACTTTCGAGATGATCGGATCCACATCCTCACCCGCATAGGCGCGGATGGCCTTATCCATGTTCCACTTCACAACCTGGCTGTCCAGGAACAGCGTGGTGAACGCGTTGCCCTGACCATCATAGGCGGTGTGAAGCGGGCCAAGACCCAGCTGCGGCTCACCCACGATGCACGACCGCGGATCGGCATCGCTTTCGAACAGGGCGTCCAGCTTGGTCACGTCCATGATCGAAACGGTCGGCGACAGCTTGCCGTTGATGCAGACGTGTTTACCGTCCGGTGCGGTGTTGATGCCGTGCGGCGAGTTCGGGATCGGGATGTAGCGGGTGTACTTCTTGTTCGATCCCTTGCGGCCGTCCAGAACTTTGACGCCCTTCAGTTCCTGATAGTCGCCAGCTTCGATACCCGCTTCGATTTCAGCAAGGTTGAAGACAACGACGTGGTCCAGCTCATTCTCGGTCATCTCGGCCAGGTTCACACCCATTTCCGAGTTGTACGAGGTCGAGTAGGCGTATTTGCCCTGATAGTCGCAGTCGGTGTTGTCGAGGTTGCCCGACACCATCACCTGCCATGCGACCTCCATCGTGTCACCGTCCAGCGCGGTGAAGATGTTCACGTATTGCGACGGATCGTCCAGCACGCTGCCGTCATTGACCAGCGGTGTTTCATCTTCGCCATTGGCAAAGACATAACCGGTGCGCGGGAATTTCTGCGGACGCAGACCGTGGATCGCCTTGGCGTTGGGGATCTCGGTGATCTTGTCGCACTTCATCACGTCGCAGCGCACGCGAGCAACGCGGGTGTTGGCCTTGTCGTTCATGAACAGATAGCGGCCGTCATAGGTGCCGTCTGTGAACGACATATGCGGGTGGTGCAGGTCGCCGTTGTCATAGGTTTTCATGCCACGCTTGGCGAGGAATTCCTTGGTTTCCGGCAACAGACCGTCGGTCATGATTTTCAGCGACTCGTTGGTCTGACCCCAACCGGTGGCCGAGCAACGGTTGAACACCGGCACCCGCATCAGTTCGCGCATGGACGGGAAGCCCAGAATGCGCAGCTCGCCGGTCTGACCCGAGGACCAGAAGCCGTAATACTCGTCCAACTCACCGGGTTCGAGGTTGTACTTGGCCGCAGCGCTGGCTTCGCGGGCGGTCATCAGGGTCGAGCCCAGACCGGTCCCGGCCAGTACGGCACCGGTGGCGGTGGCCCCCAGCATCCCGCGGCGTGTGATGTTCAGTTTGTTTTCGTTGTCCGACATGATCGTCCCTCCTTTTTAGGAAACGGTTTGCGGTTTGGCGTTCGGATGGTTCGCCGGTGGTTGTCCGAGGGGGGTCTTAGGGCTGACCGACCCTGTCTTGGCCCGCCGCTTCAGCTGGCGGATAACGACGGGACATTTGTCCTCGGACTGGTAGAGCACCTGACAATGCAGGCAGGTGACGCACTCGTTCGGGTTGATCTCACCGGTGGGGTGGATGGCCTGAACGGGGCATTCGTTGGCGCAGGTCTGACAGGGGGTGCCGCAATCCTTGTAGCGGCGCAGCCAGTCAAACATGCGGATACGGGCAGGGATCGCCAGCGCTCCGCCCAGCGGGCAGAGGTAGCGGCAGTAGAACCGTTCGATGAACAGCCCGATCCCCAGCAGCAGCAGTGCAAAGACCACAAACGGCCAGTCGCGCACGAATTTCAGGATGATCGCGGTCTTGAACGGCTCGATCTCGGCGTATTTTTCGGCCAGCGGGATCGAGACAAAGCTGATGCCGAAGAGCACGAGGAAGATCATGTATTTCGCAGGCCAAAGCCGTTCGTTCAGACCCCAGGGCAGGGTCCATTGCGGCACCTTCAGCGCGCGCGCGATCTTGTTGGTCAGTTCCTGCAGGGCGCCGAACGGGCACAGCCAGCCGCAATAGGCTCCTCGACCCCAGAACAGCAGGGCGGCGGCGACTGCGAACCACTGAATGAAGACCAGCGGATCCAGCAGGAAGGCGTCCCAGGAGAACCCGGTGCGCAGGCTGCCTGCCAACGCCATTAGGTTCACAACGCTTAGCTGTGCATTGGCGTACCAGCCGATGAAGAACAGGGTCATGGTCAGGTAGCCGATGCGGAACCAGTAGAAGACCCGCGCATTCATCGTTGCGTGGAACTGGAAGAAGAAGGTGGTCGTTAGCACCAGCAGCATGACGCCCAGAACGCCGATCTCAACGGTGCGATCTTTCCAGATACGCTGCCAAAGGGCGGCCTTGGCGGCGGCTTCACCGGTGGCGTCATCGACGACCACAGGGGCTGCGACGGGCAACAGATACTGCTCCGGCAG
This sequence comes from Ruegeria sp. CH8, assembly GCF_056536985.1. Classification (NCBI taxonomy): domain Bacteria; kingdom Pseudomonadati; phylum Pseudomonadota; class Alphaproteobacteria; order Rhodobacterales; family Roseobacteraceae; genus Ruegeria; species Ruegeria sp. CH8. Next base: position 38,345 of record NZ_JBQFQR010000008.1, read on the forward strand.
CTTGTAGCCCAGATCGAAGGTCAGGAAGGTTTTCTCGACCGCGCCCACGGCCCGTTGCACCAGCAGTTGCAGGCGGAACGGCTCGGTCGGGTCGAATTCTGCGTCAGCGGGGATCTTGAAGATGTCCAATTCGGTAAAGCTGGGCGCATCAGATGCTGCGACCCGCCCCAGACGGCGCTGTTGCTTGTCGAAAAAGCGTACCGAGCTGTCGCCTTGGATCAGTTGGATGCGGTCGAAAATACCGCCCCGCACATAGCCTGAGCCCTTAAAGCTGTAAGCCCCGCGCCCCAGAACCAGAATGGCCTGTTCGCCTTCGTCCAGCCATTTGGTCAGGTTCTGGTACTCGGCCTCACCCAGCAGGGATTTCCCGATCGATGGCACCGACACAAGCGCCACGTGCATGTCGATAAAGGTGTCGTCTGGCTCGCCCCGCTCGGGGCGTTTGATGGCACGCTGATCGCCGGTTGCCTCAAACGCGGCGTTGACTTGACCCACATCCAGCGTCAGTCGCCGTATCGAACCGTCACCCGAGAGGGTGGTCCAATCGTAGACCGCATTCTTGGCCATATCGACTTCGCGTTTCGGACCGTCAGCCTGCAGCGGGGACAACCCGCCCAGACCCAGAGCGCGGGACACTTTAATGCCGCCGCGCACAAGGCTGTCGTCGATCACCATGATTGTGACCGTCGCGCCCGAGATGATGTCGAGGTCATGCCCCTCGCCACCCGTTGCGGCCTCGTGTTTGAGGTCCAGGCCGGTGTAGCCTTCGGTCAGTTCGACCATGCGGGAGTTAGGGATGCCGATCAGAACGATGGGTTCCGAGTGTTTGACCAGTTTCACCCCGGTCAGAACCGCATCGTTGTCGATGGCGGCAACCACGTGGATGGGCTTGCCGGAATAGCCGGTGGTGCCCACGAAATCGGATGTCAGAAAGGCCCAGGCGACGGTCTCGCCGCCCTTCAACACCGGGGCAACGGGCACGTCATCGCGTACCGGGCCAAAGGCATCGGCACCGGGGGCCAGATCGGCGGGCTCGATTTCAGGCAGGAAGCTGGCGAGGCTGTCTGCATGGGCGCTGATCGCCATCAGGCAGGACAAGGTAAAGGCCAGCAGGAAATGGATTGCGCGACTTACGACCACAGCGCACCTCCGATTAATTGGGTGGACGCCATGGACGCGCGCAGAGCGCGTTCAGTTATTTCTTGGGCCGCGCGCGGGGGGCCCCGGGTTTCGGGCCACAGGCGTTTTACGCTGGTGACATTGACCAGATCGCGGGTTTCGCAATGTGCGGCGTGAACAAGACCGTCCCGTTGCAACACGGGCAGCTCCGGCACCGGGGCCGCTGAGGTGACGGCGCACAGGGCGCAGTCGGCGCATTTCGGACAGGGCGCGGTTGGGTTCGTGGTGTCCTCTTCAAGGTCCACCTGAACCCAGACCGCCCCTGCCTCCGAGCAGATCTCCACCCACATGCTTTCCCCGGGACTCGCCAGCGCCGGGCCAAGCAGCTGCAACAGCAGAAGGAAGATGCCCGCCACAGCACAAGCCGCGCGGGACGCGCAAACAGCTGACATGTGCAGAGGGTTGAGGGCGGGCATGGAGAATCCAACTCGGCAATCTTTCCTGAGTCGTATTGGATTCTCTCTGGGCGATACTTGACTTCGGTTAGGCCGTTGGGAAATTCAATCTACCCGTCGGCTTCATCCATAAGCCCGCGCACCCAGCGCCCGGCCAACCAGGATGCCGGCACGCCCAGAGGTATCGACCACAGGATCGCCGTGACCGGCTCTATTATGCCAAAACCGGCGCTGTTTGCGATCAGACCTGCCAGAAACAGGTTGATGGCCACGGTCAGCGCCGTGGCCGGATAAAGCAGAATGGCCAGTTTCCAGACCGGCCATTTGCCTTCAGTGGCTGGTGCCTTCTGAGAATGTGATTTTGTTCCAGACATTGTACTTCCCAGATGGTTTGCGCATTGGCAGGCGGCGGACCTCCTCCAGCGTTTGCGCATCATAGACGATCACGGCACCGTCATCTTCCCAGATCGAAACCAGCGCATGGCTGCCGTCTTTGGTGAACTCCACGTGGGCGACGGTCTTGCCGGGGGCAGGGCGCAGAGTCTTAACGATCTCAAGACTTTGCTTGTCGATCACATGCATCGCATCCTTGTTCGGCCCAAAGAACACATCGGCCCAAACGTAAGGCGAATTCTCGTGGCTGCGCATGAAGAACCCCGGTCCTTCGGTCTTGATCCGCTTGACGGTTTCCCAGGTTTCCATGTCGATCACCGACACAGTACCATCTGTCAGGTGCGGCGTGGCCATCACGGTGGTATCGCCATGTTGCCACGTGATGCCCGAGCCCAGATGTGGCATCCCCGGCAGGTCCAGATCGGCCACTTTCTGACCGATGACCAGATCGATCACCTGACCACCCTTGCCATCGCGCGATGCGCCCATGACGTATTCATAGCTTTGGTCGAAAAAGAAATCGTCCAGATAGTCGGGCGTGGTGATCTTGCGTACCGGGAAAGGGTCGGGGTTCTTGAACTGGCCCTCAATACGGAAATCGTGGCCCAAACCTGATTGCGGTGGGTTGGCGCCGTAGAAGACCTCCCAAATCTCGGGCACGTCTTTCAGCGCCAGAACAAAGCTTTCGCGCGGCGGAGCCTGATACACGGCCGAGACACGGCTGGGGACGCCCTTCTTGCTCTTAACTTCGACGACTTTGGCAACCGACAGGTCCTCGGTCGACAGCAGGGTCAGGCTGTTGGGCAGGTAATTGGCCACGGCCACCCATTTGCCATCGCCCGACATGGCAATGTTGCGGCTGTTCAGGCCCGCGCGCACGCGGCCAACCTGTTTCAGCGCCCAGATGTCGTACTTCTGCACCCAGCCATCGCGGGACATGATGAACACATAGCGGCCATCGGGGCTAAATTTTGGGCCGCCATGGACGGCAAAGGGGGTCTCGAACCGGTCCAGGACCTCGAACGTGTCACCGTCCAGCACGCTGACATGATGATCGCCGGTCTCAACTGCCAACGTGATGTTCATCGGGTCGCTATCCCAGGCGGGCGCATCGACCGGGCTGTAATCTTCATCCAGAGTACGGCTAGCCATGATATCGGCCTCGCCCCATTCGGGGTCGGTTTCCAGCGGGGATTTCAGCCACCCGGCCAGTTCCTCGATCTGTAGGGCATCCAGTTCATGCGAGAAGGCAGGCATCTGTGTGGCCGTGCGCCCTTCGGCGATCACGGCGGCCACACGCGGGCCGCGCATCCGTTTCAGCGTTTCGGGGATCAGCGCGGGGCCAACCCCGCCCAGACGGTTTTCGCCGTGGCAGGATGCGCAGTGTTCGGCATAATCGGCTGGGGCGTCGGCCCATGCAGTACCTACCAGCAGCAGCGAGCAGAATGTACCGATTTTCAGAGTGTTAAAAGAACTGATGCGCGGGGTCATGGCTTTTCCCTCGGAACGGCGTGACCTGCAGACGCTCGCCCGCATCCTCGACGCCGATTTCTTGATTTGTCAGATAACAGGCCGGATCTTCGGCCCAGGGATCGCCGGTCAGTTGCAACGCTCGAATACGGGTGTTGCCGCCGCAGACGTCCTTGAGATGACAAGCGCCGCAGCGCCCCTTCAGCGGGCGCGGGCGGGTGCGTAGCATGGCAAGCATCGGATCATCGCTGGTCCAAAGCTCGGAAAACGGTTTGGTCTTCACATTGCCAACCGTGTAGTCGGACCAATAGGTGTCGGGATGGACCCGACCCAGATTGTCGATGTTCGCAACGCCCAATCCGCTGGAATTGCCGCCCCAAGCGGCCAGATGATCACGGACATGGGCGGCTTTGTTGGCATCGAAGCGCGAACGGACCCAGTTCAGGAAATACCCCGCATCAGCGTCGTTGTTGCCGGTCACGATATCCAACGGACGCCCGCCCGAAGCCGCCTCCCACGCGCGATCCAGCAGCAGATCCAGCCCGTTGCGCGTACGCAGATGTTCGGCATCCTCGCCTCGGTTCTTGTCGCCGCGGCCAGCGTAGACAAGGTGAGACAGATAAAATTTGTCGACGCCCTCATCATCGCACAATTGCAGCAGGTCGGGCAGGTGGTGCTGCGTGCCCTCGGTCAGGCAGAACCGCAGGCCCACCTTGATGCCGCGCTTCTTGCATTCGCGCACGCCGCGCAGGGCGTCGGCAAAGGCGCCTTCAACACCACGGAACCAGTCATTCGTAGCTCCGATCCCATCCAGCGAGATGCCAACATAGTTGAATCCCACATCGGCGATCATATCGGCGGTTTCGTCGTATATCCGTGTGCCATTGGTCGACAGCGCCAGCATCGGCACCAGTTCACGCGCGCGCTTGGCAATATCAAAGAAATCAAACCGGTCCAGCGGCTCCCCACCCGAGAGGATCAGGGCAGGAACGCGAAACTGGCCCAGATCCTCAAGGGTTACCATGGCTTGCTCGTGGTTGAGCTCACCGGGGAACGCCACATCCGCCGAGACGGTGTAGCAATGGCGGCATTTCAGATTGCAGCGACGCGTCAGGTTCCAGATCACCACCGGTTTCACTGGCCCGGGGCGGCGTTTGCGCACCGGGGTCGGAGTGACGAGTTGATGCATGTATTCGGTCAGGCGGAACATGTCTCAGCCTTTCGTTTTCAGGCGCAGCCCGGTCTTTTTCAGGATGCGCGTGGAATAGAGGATATCTTTGGCCCGGCAGGCATCGCCCAGAATGGCGGTGATCTCGGCGCGCTTTTCTTCGACCTCGTCTCGGTCTGTGCCGTGGACCATGGCAAACAGGTTATAGGACCAGTCGGGTAGGGCGCGTGGGCGTTCATAACAGTGGGTTACAAAGGGCAATAAGCCGATCTGGGTGCCTAGTTCGGTTACGTGGTCGTCTTCGACATCCCACACGGTCATGCCGTTCGAGGTCATGCCCAGTTTGTAGTGATTGGGGGCAGCTGCGATGCGGCGGATCACGCCGCGCGATTTCAGGTCGGCCAGGCGGAACAGCAATGCGTCTTCGTCCATGCCAAGACGCTTGGCCACCTGCGCATAGGGCGCGGGCACCAGGGGCAGGCCGCCTTGCAGCGCCTCGATAATCTCTCTGTCTTTCGCGTCGATCATGCTGCCACCCGGAAGCCGATGAAAAATTCCTGCAGTTTGGGGAAACGGAGAACCTCGATCCCCGTTTCCCGTTCGATGGCATCGGCGGTGGCCTCGATCCCCTCGGGCGTTTCGGTGGCCAGCACGAACCACATGTTCAGCCGGTGCGTACGTTCATAATTATGGGCAACCTCGGCGTGCGCATTGACTTTGGTCAGGACAGCTTCGAAATTCTCGGGCGGAACGGCCATTGCACAGAGGCAGAACGCGCCTCCCATCGCGGCGGCGTCGAAAAACGGGCCAAAACGGGTGATGATACGCTCGTCCTTCATACGCGTGAGACGGTTCAGCAGCTCGTTTTCTGATATACCCAGCTCTGTCGCAATTGCGGCATAGGGATGGGTGGCCAGCGGCAAGTCATCCTGCATCCGGTTCAGGATTGCGCGGTCGGTTGTATCCAGCGTCATGCGGCGGCCTCTCTGGCTTGGATAAGTGCGCCGGTCTGTTTGAAGCAGCGGGTGGAGAACAGCACTTTGTGGCGCGCTCCGGCCAGTTCCGGCAGCGCAACGGCGCTAGAAAGGGTTTCCAGCGCTTCGCTGCGCGATCGGGCGTGGATCATGGAATAGAGGCGATAGGGCCAGATGTCCTCGACCGGGTTGCGTTCATAGCACAGGGTCACGCCGGGATGTGCAGCAAGGGCCGGGCCGGCTGTGCCAACCTGATCGGCGGGCATGTCCCAGACCACCATTGCATTGGCCGACCAGCCAAGCGCCCGGTGCCGCACGATGACGCCCAGACGCGAGATGATGCCCGCATTGTGCAGCGCCTCGACCCGCGTCATCACCTCCGGAGCGGGCCGATTTAGAGACTGTGCCAATTCCGCAAAGGGATCGGCGACCAGCGGCAGGCCGGAACTCAGCGCCTGCAGCAAGGAGCGATCCCCGTCCCGCATGGCTGAGCAATCCACATTGCGGGGGCCGGGCACGTTGCGGGTTTCGCCTGACATGCGGAAGCCCAGATCAACGTTGAACGGGCGCACCAGCCGCAGGTCCAGCACCCGCAGCCCGGTGCGATGGCTGATCCGCGCTAGCGTGTCATTCACATGCGCACGGTCCGGGCCGGTGGCGACGAACCACAGGTTCCAGTCATCCTCGCGTTGGTAATTGTGGTTCACGCCGGGTTCCGCGTCGATTATTGCGGCGACCTCCTCCAAACGCTCCTCGGGCGCGGCGACGGCGGCCAGAGTGCTGGCCGAAACCGCGCCGGGCGCAATTGTCGCGCCAACGCGGGTAATCCGGCCTGTTGCACGCATTCGGGTCAGGCGGTCGATGACCTCGGCCTCTTCCAGCCCAAGCAGGTAGCCCAGAACCTGAAACGGACGGTCGGTGATGGGGAAATCACGCTGGAACTCATCCAGCAGGCGGCGGTCGATCGGGTCGGTGATATGGTCCATCGGTCACAGCCCCGTTCTATGCGCACGTGCGGTAAAGAAAATGCCCGAGGGGCTGTCCGCATCAATCTCGCGCAGTTTTTCAAAGGTCTGGGTGTCGTAGACCATGACCTTGTTGGCATCGCGTACACTGATCCAGACCTCATGCCCGCGCGGCGTGAACTCCATGTGCAGTACCGCTGGACCCGGCTTGAACTCGTGGATGATCTCTTTGCTGACACTGTCGATCACTTGAATCGTGTCGTTCAGCGGGTGGGCGAAATTAACCCAAACCTGACGCCCATCAGGACGCGCCATGGCAAAGACCGGCTGACCGTGTGTTTTGGTGCGCCCGGTCTCGGTCAGCGTGTCAGAGTCGATCCACAGAACCTCGTGATGGCCAACAGCGGGCAGGACGAATTCACGCCCGGTCAGCGCCCAGCCTTCGAGGTGGGGCATCTTGTAGACGGGCATCTCTTCCTGTCCGCGCCCGTAATCGGGCAGCACACGGATTGGTTCCGGGTTTTCAGCCCACAGGTCCAGCGCGGTCAGCCCGTCCTCGCCGAACAGGCCAGTGATATAGGTGCGGCCATTGGCGGTGATCAGCGCGTCATAGGGGTTCTTGCCCATGTCGGTGATCTTGGTGATCTCGGGGGCGCCCTTGGCGAAATCGGCAATCCAGGTCTCGCCCGTATCCCACATAGTGAACACAAAGCGACGGCCTGGCGCATCGACCAGACCGATAGTTTTGCTTTCGGTCGGAATGTCGGCGACCATTTCCAGCGTCTCGGCATCAAAAACACGTACGCCGCCGGGTTCATAGTTCGACACTGCGACCAGCTTGCCATCATCCGAGATCGCGCCGCCGATGGCGTTGCCCGCCTGCACGACGCGGTTCACGACCTGGCGGGTGACGATATCGACCTTGGTCAGGCCGCCGTCACGTCCGAACACATAGGCAAAGCGTTCATCAGGCGAATAGACCAGTGAGGCATGGGACAGATCGCCCAGCCCCTCGATCCGGGCCAGCGCGGCCCGGTCGGACTGGTCCACCAACAGGACCGAGCCTTTGGCGCGTTCGATCACCAGGCCCAGATCACCGGTTGCGGTGGGTTCGGCATGTGCCGTGGTCATCATCAGGGTGGCTGCAAGGCCGAAGATGAGATGTTTCATTGTGCCTCCTGTTCCAGCAGGTAACGGGCGATCCATTCGGCCTCTTCTTCGCTGATCAGGGGCCGCCATGGGGGCATCGCGGTGTCGGGAATGCCATCGAGGATGACTCCGGTCAGGACGTCGGGGTCATAGTGTTCCAGCGTCTCGGACCGCAGATCGGGGCCAAGACCGCCTTTCAGCGACAGCCCGTGGCACGAACCGCAATCCTGATGGACAAGTCGTTTCAGCGCGTTGGGATCAATCGCATCGGCGGCAAAGGCGGATGTGGCCAGCACCACGGCGGTTGTCAGCACGGCGTGCACCGTCCAGCCCGGACGTTTGGCCGCCTTGCGAGGCAACACCCGGCCCACCCCCCGGCAAGGCGTTTGGCCCCCCGCCGGGGCCGGGCGCTGCCCCAGGCTCTTATGACCAAGCTTAGCCATGAGCCTGTTCCAACAGGTCCGCCAGCGGCTGTTCCGCATAAAGCGACACCACCTTGCCGATGATGAACAGGGTCGGCGCCTTCAGATCGGCTTTGCGTACATCTGCCGCCAGTTGATCAAGGCGGGATACCATGCGGCTTTCATCCGGCGTGGTGGCTTTGCCTACGGCCAGAACGGGGGTCGAGCCGGGCAGGTTCTCGGTCATCAGCCCCATGGCGATCTGACCGATATTGGCGACGCCCATATAGACCACCAGGGTCGAGTCGGGATCTGCCAGACGCTTCCAATCCAGATCCAGTACCTTGTTGGCCTGCCGGTGCCCGGTGACATATTGAACCGAGGTCGCCAGCCCGCGATGGGTCAGCGGCACGCCTGTCGAACAAGAAGCACCCTGTGCCGCTGTGATGCCAGGCGCGTATTCAACGGCAACACCGTGGGCCATCAGGTAGGCGGCTTCTTCCGAGCCGCGACCAAAGATCATCGGATCGCCGCCCTTCAGGCGCGCGACGGTGTGACCAGCCAAGGCTTCTTCTTTCAGGATTTCGTTGATGCGATCCTGCGGAACGGTGTGGCATTTGGGGGCTTTGCCCACCGGGATCAGCCGCGCACCGTCGGCGTGCAGGGCGAGGATGTCGTCCGAAACCAGCCGGTCATAAACAACCACATCGGCCTCTTGCAGCATACGCAAGGCGCGCAGGGTCATCAGTTCGGGGTCGCCGGGGCCGGCACCAATCAGAAAAACCTTACCGCTCATGTGCTAACTCGCTTGATCTGAATGTCTTCGGAACCCGGACCTTCCGGCAGCTTCCACGCGCGAATAGGGGACGTTGCTGGGTGAACCGGGCGTGTCATGACGGCAGGTTGGCGCAATCGAAAACCAACCTCCTTGACATAAGTTAAGGAGCGCGGGATTTGCTCCCGCGCTCCTTTGATCTTGCCTGCATTTTGCCTCGGCTCAGGGTTCGACGGTGACCATGCCGATCATGTTCTGCGTTTCCCAATGCGGGCCGCACAGGTATTCCTGCGGGCCGGGCGTAAGGAAGGTCATGTCCACTGATTCCTCGGGGAACAGCCGGTCGCTTTCGGGCTCGCTGCCGTCTTTCAGAGCAACCGAATGGCTGGTGCGTTTGTCCACGTTCACCCAGCGCACGGTGGTGCCTGCCTTTACGGTCAGCTCGCGGGGGCAGAAGTTGTACTTGTACATCAGTACCACCTCGGCGTCCTCGACAGCGGAAGTGGGCTGGCCGAACAGTTCGACATAGCGCTCTTCGGCCTCGGCGCAGATATCGGCGGTTTCATCGGCCCAGGCGGGCGCAGCCAAAAGCAGCAGCGCGGGAAGAAGGCGGTGGGGTTTCATCGTCCATGTCTCCTTTCCAAAAGGGGAAGGGGCCGGATCAACCGGCCCCTTCATTTATTGTTTAACCACGTTGATGTTAGCTGTGTCGTCGTCCAGCGCAAGGCTGGTGTTCAGCGTCACATGGTGGAACCGCGCCGCGGCAAAGTCGTCGTGGATGGCAAAGCCGACCGTGTAGGTTTTGCCAGCCTCCAGCGGCACATCACCGGGCGCGCCAGAGTTCAGCGAGCGGCTAAAGACCACCGTCCACATACCACCGGACAACTCAGCCGAGGCGGCGATCTCGCCGTCATTGACCACGCGCTGTTCCAGCAGATAGCCATTGGTAGCGCTGCCGTCCGCATAGACACGCATCAGGTCAAGATAGGTGCCATCGGCCAGATACTGTTCGATCTGCTCGGCGGTGTGCAGTTTATCCCAACCACCCATCGGCTTGCCGCGGCGGCCTTTGGTATCAACCTCGGTACGGCTTTCGCTGATGTATTTGGTCACCGTGTCCTGCGTTGCCAGACGACCCGCGACATCCCCATTGGCGGCAATCGCCTCTGCGCCCGGATCGAAGGGCATATAGGAGTTGTCGGCGTGGCACGAAGCCCAGCAGCCCACCTGATCGCCCAGTTCGATACCGGTGCCAGTGATCATCATGGCAACCTTGATCTGGTTGTCGGGGTCCATTTTGCCACCGTCCACGAAGGGCGCCGGGTTGTGACCCGCATCTGGCCATTGCAGGCGGATATACAGGTTCTCGTCGTCATGCGCCGCCTGAACGGTTGCGTCGATTACACCGCGTTTGCCGGGGATCGGCGTTGGTTCCAGATCACCACCGGCCACAATCTTGTTGCCGATCGTATCCAGTTCCTTGGCGTGACAGGTCGAGCACTGATCGCCGCCTTTAGTCAGCGGGCGGGCACCACCGTGGAACTTGCCGTTCTGCACCCATTCAAACGAAGCCTGACCGGGGTAGAACAGTTTCAAATCCGCGCTGGCCACGGCGTTCCAGTCGACATTGCCCGGGACATCGCCGCCACCGCCGCCTGCGGGCGCTGCAGTTGCTTCTCCGCTTGCATTGGCGCGCTCTTCGGCAACGGCTGCGTCAACAGCGGCTGCGATCTGGGCCTGAACGGCCTCTTGCTGAGCTGCTTTCGCGGCTTTTTCAGCTTCGGCGTCGGCGGCTTCCTGAGCCTCGATTTTGGCAAGGCTTGCAAGGTATTCCGGCGGAATCGGGCGGATGAACGCTGGGTTCGGCGCTTCAAGTTCTTCCAGATACTCCTCGTCGGCCCGGTCACGAGCGTCCGAGTGCGCAATACCCTTGTGACAGTCGATACAGGTCTGACCGATCTCCATTGCGTTCAGGTGTTGCTGACGCGCGCGGGGCTTCTGGAATTCCGGCATCATCGACTCGAAATCATGGCAGTTGCGGCATTCGCGCGAGTCGGTGGCCTTCATCCGCTCCCATTCGTTCATGGCCAGATGCACGCGCTTGGCCTCGAACTTCTCGCGGGTGTTGATGGTGCCAACCATCTTGCCATACAGCTCTTTGGACGCCTTGATCTTGCGGATGATCTTGTGAGTCCAGTCCTTGGGAACGTGGCAGTCGGAACAGACCGCGCCCACACCGGACCGGTTCACGTCATGGATCGTACCGGTGTATTCCTCATAGACGAAATCGCGCATCTCGTGGCACGAGATGCAGAAATCCTTGGTGTTGGTGGCTTCCATGGCGGTGTTGAACCCGCCCCAGAAAATAATGCCGGCGGCAAAGGCCGCGGCAATGCCGGCCACGGGCATCCCCCACAGGAAATACCGGCGCCAGATCGGTGGTTTTTTATCAGGTTCGGAGGTCATATCCGGGCTCCGTTTTGGCTTTCTTGACTGGCCCGGTGTGTCGGGCGGGCGGGTTTGGCTGAATTGTCAAACGAAGAAAGGGCGGGCGAGGGGCCCGCCCTTTCCGGTGTCGGTTATGAACCCGTCACGTGACGTGGTTCGAACGGTTGTAGACGTTGAACTTGCCGGTCGGGGCAAACAGCCCGTCGATGCGACCGATTTCTTCCAGCGTCTTGGCGTCGAAGATCACGATCTGACCGTTGGGTTCTTTCGAGTCCGACAGGTTCCATTTGGAGACCCAGACCTCGGTGCCATCCGCGTTGAACTCGAAGTGAACGGCAGCGCTGCCTTCGTCTTCGGTGATCTGGATGGTTTTCACGATCTCGCCGGTCTCTTTCGAGATGACCTGCACCGATTGCTGAATTTCAGGCTCGGGGTGCTTGGTCTGGTCTGCCCAGATGTAGTCTGAGTTCGGGTGGGTCCGTACAAACAGGCCGGGACCGTCGGTTTCGGTCTCGTAGCAGACTTTCCACGCTTGATCCGGGTGACCTTCCGGGTCGTTGCCCCAGACCGTCACGGTGCCCACACCAAGGTGAGTTGTACCGGCCACAGGACCACAGTTCGGGTCGATCCAGTTTGCGCCCGGGCCGGGGTGCGGCAGGGCAGCAGTGTCGATCAAAGCCTCAAGCTTGTGAGTCTCGGTGTCGACAACGACCATTTTGTTCGACGCGTTTGCGGCGATCTGGAAGTACCGGCCGGTCGGGTCAAAGAACCCGTCATGCAGGAACTTGGCGCTGTCGATCTTGTCGATCCGCAGATTGTCCAGATCGGTATAGTCGACCTGCCACAGCTGGCCGAGTTCTTTGACCGCAACGATCCATGTCGGTTCGTTCGGGGTTGTGTAGATGGCGGCCACGCGGGCTTCTTCCACATAGTCCCCGTCGACGTTCACACCGCGTGTGGACACGACTTTGACCGGCTCCATGGTCTGGGCATCGACGATTGCAAAGTGCGGCGGCCAGTAACCGCCACCGATGACGTATTTCCCGTCGCCGGACACGGCAACGTCGCGGGCGTCATAGGCAATCTTGACCTCGGCCACGAGCATGTTCTCGGGGTTTTGCCACAGGTCGATTTTGGTCATCTTGCCGTCGCGGCCCATGGTGTACCAGAAGCGGCCCGGGTTTTCCGGCTCTTCCAGTTTATGGTGCTCGGACGCTTTCAGAACGTGTACCGCATATCCCGTCGGGATGTGCGCCAGCACTTCTTTGGTGTCGCCGTCGATCACGGCCACCTTGCCTACGTCACGTTCGATGACGACAAAGAAGTTCTCCCAGTTGCGTCCGTGCAGCGGCTCGGTCGGGTAGTCGGCTTCTTCGACATAAACCTTGCGGGTCGCCATCATCTGTTCCAGCGACATTTCTGGCGGTTTCGGCGGCTCCATCATGATGTAAGTCGCCATGTCTTTGATTTCCTGCTCGGTCATAATGTCCGAGAAGTTGTTCATACCGCCTTCGGTACCCCAGGCGATGATCTTTTCAAGGCGTTCCTGCCCAAGTGCAAGGGTGCCGCCTTCGGTTACGGTGCCGTCGGCCGCAGTGTTTTTCCAGTGCGGTTCAAGGTTCTTACCGGTGGCACCTTTACGCAGAACGCCGTGACAGCCTGCGCATTGTTCAAAATAAAGCTGTTTGGATGATTCAAACGCTTCCTCGCTGAGGGTTGGCTCTTCGGCGAAGGCTGGTGCAGCGACGCTGCCCAGCAGCATCGCCAAACCGACCCCAAAGGCGCGGCCAGTTTTGTTGTAGCTGATTCCAAGTGACATGATCACTCTCCATTTGCGTGGTGAGGCAGGTCCAAGGTTGAGATATCGCGCGTGGGTGTTCCTTGACGAAAGTCAACGCAAGGGATGCAATTCGGGTGGGCAACTGGAAAAAATGCCAAAAAAACCTCGGAAAAATCTGAGTCTTAGGGGCATGTTTTTCGCCGTTTTGATTTTGGTTAAGTCGCCGGCCCAGTTGCGCTGCTACGACTTGGAAAACCGTCTAGGAGAGCAGCCATGCCCGCAATCGTCACCCGTGTTCTTGGTGAGGGTTTCCGTGTTTTCTTTCTGTCCGCTGGCCTCTACGGCCTGTTTGTTGGCCTGGTCTGGGGGCTATGGCTGGCGGTGCCTTACATGGCGCCGGATTATGGCATGACGCCACCGATGTGGCACGCGCATGAGATGATTTTCGGCTATGCCACTGCCGCGCTGGGCGGGTTCTTTCTGACGGCCGTGCCCAACTGGACCGGCGCGCCCGAGGCACGGGCACGCTTTATCACTCTGGCCGCCGGGTTGTGGCTGGCGGGGCGGATGGCCATGTGGTTTTCAGGGATGTTGCCACCGGTATTCGTTGCGGTAGTCGATCTGACCTTTGTGCCTGTTTTGGCGGCTAAAATCCTGACGCAACTGATCCGCCGCCCGAAACCGCAGAACATGATTTTTCTGCTGTTGCTCAGCTTGATCTGGGTCGCGGATCTGCTGACTCATCTGGAATGGATGAGGATCACGGCGGACACGTTGCAAACCGGGCTGCGCGCTGGGCTGCTGAGTCTTTGTGCGATGATCGCCATTCTGGGTGGACGCATCACGCCGGCCTTTACTCGCAATGCGATGAAACGCGAGGGCGTGCCCGAGGCGGACTGGCCGGTGTCGGTCGCTGCCTTGGATAAGGCAGGCATGATTCTGGCTCTGGTTCTGCCGCTGACTGCATTGGTGTTTAGTGCCGGGCCGGTGGCCGGGGTGGCGGCGCTGGTTTTGGGCGTGGTGCAGGTATTGCGCATGGTCCGCTGGCGCGCGCGCTGGGCGGCGCGGCAGCCGATTCTGCTGGCGCTGCATCTTGGGCTTTGGATGCTGGCGCTGGGGCTGATTCTCTGGGGCCTGTCGGTGCTGGGCCTGGGCAATGAAGTCGCCGCCCTGCACGTTCTGGGCATTGGCTGCGTCGGTGGCATGACCCTGGCGGTCATGAGCCGCGCTGCGCTGGGTCACAGTGGTCGCGCGCTGATCGCGCCTGCGCCCATGGTGGTTGCCTATGGGCTGATGGCCGTAGCCGCGCTGTCGCGCTGGGTCGGCGCCGAACTGAACGCGGGCTATGTGGTGGCGATGCTGCTGTCCGATGGCCTGTGGGTGTGCGCCTTTGCTCTTTACCTCATAGCGATGTGGCCCGCTTTGACGGGTCCTCGCGCGGCACGGGCAGGATGAATTCCATTTACTTCTGCCAGCCTTGACTTTCGTTAAGGAGACCCCATGGCCCAACCGCCATTGTGTTCAGACTAGCTAATCTGCGCAAAGGAGAGCGCAATGCGAGAAGTCATGACCAAGAGCATGGCCCGCAACATATTTTATGGCGGGTCACTGTTCTTTATCCTCATCTTCCTGGCCCTGTCGGCCCATTCCCACTGGTATATCGTGAATTCCGAGAATTCGGCAAAACTCGATGAAAGTGTGGTTCGTGGCAAACATGTCTGGGAAAAACACGCCTGTATCAACTGTCATACGATCATGGGTGAAGGTGCCTACTTTGCGCCCGAAGTCGCGAATGTAATGACCCGCTGGGGCGTCCTCGACGATCCGGAATCGGCCTTTGAGTCCCTTAAAGGCTGGATGGAGGCGCAGCCGACCGGCATTCCCGGTCGTCGGCAGATGCCACAATTCAACCTCAGCGACGAAGAACTCCGAGACCTGACCAACTTCTTGATCTGGACGGACAATATCGACGCTCAGGGCTGGCCGCCCAACGAGGCAGGCTGAGAAAGGGAACGGAGCAATGAAATACGAATCCCAAAAAATCGCCTATGCCTACTTTGCGGTGGCAATGGCCCTGTTTGCGATCCAGGTGATCGGCGGCCTGCTGGCCGGTCTGATCTATGTATTCCCAAACTTTCTGAGTGAGCTTCTGCCGTTCAACATCGTGCGGATGCTTCATACCAACTCTCTGATTGTCTGGCTGATCCTGGGCTTCTTCGGCGCCGCCTACTTCCTGATCCCGGAAGAGGCCGAACGCGAGATCCACTCGACCAAGCTGGCCTATCTGCAGCTGATCATTCTTGTGGTCGGCACATTGGGCGTGGTTGTGACCTATGTCTTCAACCTGTTCGAAGGCAACTGGCTGCTGGGTAAAGAGGGGCGCGAGTTCCTTGAACAGCCCAAATGGGTCAAGGCGGGCATCGTCGTGGCCGCGCTGATCTTCCTTTACAACGTGTCGATGACCGTTCTGAAGGGCAAGAAGACCGCCATCACCAACATCCTTCTGTTGGGGCTGTGGGGTCTGGCGCTACTGTTCCTGTTTGCCTTCTACAACCCCGGCAACCTGGCCCTGGATAAACAATACTGGTGGTATGTCGTCCACCTGTGGGTTGAAGGCGTGTGGGAACTGATCATGGCCTCGATCCTGGCCTACCTGATGCTGAAGCTGACAGGTGTGGACCGTGAGATCGTCGAAAAATGGCTCTATGTCATCGTCGCCGCCGCGCTGTTCTCGGGTATCCTTGGTACGGGCCACCACTATTACTGGATCGGTACGCCTGCGTACTGGCAGTGGATCGGTTCGATCTTCTCGAGCCTCGAAGTGATCCCGTTCTTCGCAATGATGGCCTTTGCCTTCGTCATGGTCTGGAAAGGCCGTCGTGACCACCCCAACAAGGCCGCGTTGCTGTGGTCGCTGGGCTGTGCCACGCTTGCCTTCTTTGGTGCCGGTGTCTGGGGCTTCCTGCACACGCTGCACGGGGTGAACTACTATACCCACGGCACGCAGATTACCGCGGCGCACGGTCACCTGGCCTTCTACGGTGCCTATGTCTGCCTCAACCTGGCGATCTTCAGCTATGCGATGCCGATCCTGAAAAACCGTGATCCGTACAATCAGGTGCTGAACATGGGTTCCTTCTGGCTGATGACCAGCGGCATGGTGTTCATGACCTTCGTGCTGACCTTCGGCGGAACCGTGCAAACGCACATGCAACGTGTTGTCGGTGACTACTTCATGGACGTACAGGACCAGATAGCGATCTTCTACTGGATGCGTCTTGGTTCGGGTGTCGTCGTTGTCCTTGGCGCGCTGCTGTTCATCTACTCGATCTGGGTTCCCCGGAAAGAGGTCATTGAATCCGGCGCCGCCGAAACCCCTGCGGAGTGATGGATATGGATGGCTCCATGAAACTGAATGAGGGGGCGGCAAACGCCCCCTTCTACCTGCCCCAGAGCGATGAATGCGATGTGTTCACCGCCGCCTATAACAACGACCTGCCGGTTCTGCTGAAAGGGCCGACAGGCTGCGGCAAGACCCGCTTTGTGGCTCACATGGCCGCACGCCTTGGTCGCCCGCTTTATACCGTGGCCTGCCATGATGATCTGGCCGCTGCTGATCTGATCGGACGCTATCTGCTCAAAGGCGGCGAGACCGTCTGGGTGGACGGCCCACTGACCCGCGCGGTCCGCGAAGGCGCGATCTGCTATCTCGATGAGGTGGTCGAGGCCCGCAAGGACGTGACCGTCGTGCTGCACCCGCTGACCGACGACCGGCGCATCCTGCCGATCGACCGCACCGGCGAAGAGCTTGAGGCCGCCCCCGGTTTCATGCTGGTCGCCTCGTACAACCCCGGATACCAGAATATCCTGAAAACCCTGAAACCCTCGACCCGGCAACGCTTTATCTCATTGGAATTCGACTTCCCGTCGCCCGAGATGGAAGCCGAGGTTGTCGCCCAAGAAAGCGGACTGGCGCTGGAGCGTTGCAAGCCGTTGATCCGGTTGGCGAACAAGCTGCGCGGGCTCAAGGGTCAGGATCTTGAGGAAGGCGTTTCCACCCGTCTGGTTGTCTATGCCGCGACACTGATCGCACAGGGCATGTCGACCGATCGCGCCATCCTTGCCGCAATGATCGAACCTCTGACTGATGATGAGGATATCAAACGCGGGCTCCTCGATCTTGTCACGGCTGTCTTTGGGTGAGGCCCGCCGATGGTCAGGATCGATTTTGAGCCATGGGAACCCGAAGAAACGATCGGGAAACTGTGGCACACCCTTGCCAGCCGCCTCGATGCACCTGAGGTGCATGTTGGAGCCGCGGTCGGCCTCTCAGAGGTCGCGGGGCGGTTGGCAGTCCTCTTTAGGGGGCTTGGGGGTAGTCCGGGCGTTGAATTGCGCCCGGTCTCGCCCGAGGTTTCACGCCACCGCCTGAGCTGGCGTCGCAAGTTGGCAACCGAGGTCGAGCTGATGCCGCGCGCCTCGTTCGATGGCGAGGTATTGCGCCTGCCGGATCGGTTGGCCGTTTTTCCCGCGCGCGAAGCAAACGGCGCGCTTTATGTCTGGCTGGCTGCGGCGGCAGCGCATGCCGGAACCCGAATCGACGAAGATGACCCGCTGCGTGCTGATCTGCATGCGCTGATTGCGGCGCGGGCGATGGTCGAGGCTACGCTGGAAGATGCCCCGGGTCTGCGTCCGTTGTACGTTGAGCTGTGCAAGGGGCTGCTGTACCAGCGCAGTGTTCCCGATCTGCCGCCGGCAGAGGCAGCGGTGGAAGGTATTGTCCGTCATATGCTGGGTGATCCCGATCCGTTGTCGGACCGCGCCAAGGCGTTTCTGGAGATGGACACCGAGGTCGCGGCTCCGCGTGGTTATCAGTCGTTCCGCCCGGTGCCCCTGTGGCCTGAGTTGCGCGCCGTTGGCTTTTCTGAACATACCGAGGTTGAAAACCCGGAAACCGAAGGCGACCCCGAAGAATCCGGTGAAAAGACCCACCGCGCCCGTCGCCGCAAGTCCGATCAGGCCGAGCGCAGCGACAGTTTTATCCTGCACAAGTTCGAAGCGATCCTCAGCTGGGCTGAGTTTTTGAATATCAACCGCCGGATTGACGACGATGATCCTGACAACGCCAAAAAGGCTGCGGATGATCAGGAAGAGATTGGGTTGGGTCAGATATCCAAAGCGCCGCCAACCAAGCTGAAACTGCATCTGGACCTTGCGCCCGAGGATGTGAACCGCGAGCGTTTGTCTGGTCGTATCCTCTATCCGGAATGGGATGTTCGCACCGGGCAGTATCTGCCGGACCACGTGAACGTACTGCTGTCGGATGCCGATATCCGCGAAGACGCCGCCGAGTTTGGCAAGGACCCCGCCACCGCCCGCCGTATCCGCGCCGTCAAACGCCAGTTCGAGGCCCTGCGCCCCGGCCGTGTGATGACGCGCGGCCATCTGGATGGAGATCAGCTGGATATCGAAGCCGCCGTACGGGCCGAAACCGACCGGATGGCCAGCGGCGAAGGCAATGAACGCGTTTGGATGCAATCCCGCCCTGTGGCCCGTGACCTGGCGGTGTCTATCGTGCTGGATGTCAGCCGCTCCACCGAAAGCGCCGTCACGGGCCGCGCCGTGATCGACATCGAACGCGAGGCGCTGGCCGCGCTCGCCTGGGGCCTGAACGCCTGCGGTGACGATTTTGCCATCCACGCCTTCAGTTCGCTGAAACGTCAGCGGGTCTATGTGCAGCGCTGCAAGCGGTTTGATGAGCCTATGGGCCTAACGGTCGAGCAGCGCATCGCCTCGTTGCGGCCGGGGCATTACACACGGTTGGGGGCGGCGATCCGCCATTGCTCCGCCGATCTGGCCAAGCAATCCCGCAAACGCCGCCTGCTGCTGGTTATCACCGACGGCAAGCCGAACGATCTGGATCACTACGAAGGCCGTCACGGCATCGAAGACACGCGGCAAGCTGTCCTCGAAGCCCGTCGGGCCGGGCAGTCGGTCTTTGGTGTCACCATCGACAAAACCGGCAAAAGCTGGTTCCCGCGCATGTTCGGGCAGGGCGGGTTCGCCGTTATCCCCGACCCGCACCGCCTGACGAT
The DNA here is from genome assembly GCF_056536985.1 of Ruegeria sp. CH8. NCBI lineage: Bacteria > Pseudomonadati > Pseudomonadota > Alphaproteobacteria > Rhodobacterales > Roseobacteraceae > Ruegeria > Ruegeria sp. CH8. The sequence continues at coordinate 57,537 of NZ_JBQFQR010000008.1, forward strand.
GGCGCTGCCGCAGATCTATCGCCAACTGGTCGGCGCATGAGCGATACCTCTCTGATCGACGAGCTTCCGGGCGAGTTGCTGATGTGGGTTCTGATAATCTCGGAGTTGCTGGTCTTCGGCGCCGGGATGATCGCCTTCATGGGTGTGCGGCTGACCGACCCGGCGGGCTTTGCCGAGGCGCAGTCGTATTTGCACCGCACGGGCGCGGCGTTCAACACCGCCGTTCTTGTCACATCCGGCTATCTGGCCGCGCAGGCCCTGCACTGGCGACAAGCCGCCCGGCGCGGGGCGGCGCGTCTGGCCCTGATCGGGGCGGCCCTGCTGGGCGTGGTGTTCCTGATCATCAAAGGCACGGAATACGCCGACAAAGCGGCGCAGGGGATCAGTTTCGAAACGCATCCCTTCTTTCTGTTCTATTACCTGTTGACCGGCTTTCACGCCGCACATGTGCTGGCCGGGGTCGGTATCTTGCTGCTGGTTTCCTGGCGGGATGAACCCCGCAATATCGAAGCAGGTGCCCAGTTCTGGCATATGGTCGATCTGGTCTGGATCGTGCTGTTTCCCGTGATCTACCTGCTGGGATGAAAGCGATGCCCGTTTCTTCATCTTTTTCCAAATACTCCCGCCGGAGGCTTCCCAGCCCAATCACATGCGCCTGGCTTGCCCTGCTGGCGCTCAGCGTCGCATCCGCCTTACTGACCATGATGCCAATAGCACCGAAGCTCTTGGGCGGCGGGATTCTGATCCTCGCATTGGCCAAATCCCGCATAATCCTTGCGAAATATCTGGACCTTGCCCACAGCCCGTCCTGGCTGCGTGGCTTCACCATGGTGCTGACCGGGTTCGCGGTGGTGATCTTCGGCCTCTACCTAGTCTGAAAGAAAAAAAGCCGCCCTGTGCGGACGGCAGTTTTCCAAGCTAAGGGGCGCTTTGAGTTACTGGGCGGCCATCGGCATCCGCGCAATCTGGCATCGTTGCCAAAGGGCCGACAGCGCATTGACCAGATGGTCGATATCGGCATCAGTGTGAACCGGAGACGGCGTGATCCGCAGACGTTCGGTTCCTTTTGGAACGGTGGGATAGTTGATCGGCTGGATGTAGATGCCGAATTCTTCAAGCAGCGTGTCCGAGATGAACTTGCACTTCACCGGATCGCCGACCATCACCGGGATGATATGGCTGGGGTTAGGCAGATGTGGAATGCCCTCGGCGTCCAGACGGGCACGCACCTGCGCCACGCGGGCCTTTTGCAGATCACGTTCAGCGTTTGACTCTTTCAGGTGCCGGATCGAGGCCGCAGCTCCGGCCGCGATTGACGGGGGCAGGGCAGTGGTAAAGATGAACCCGCTGGCAAAGCTGCGCACAAAATCACACAGCGCGGCCGAAGCGGCGATATAGCCTCCGACCACTCCGAAGGCTTTGCCCAAGGTCCCTTCGATCACGGTCAGGCGATCCATAAGGCCTTCGCGTTCGGCGATGCCGCCACCGCGCGGACCATAGAGACCAACGGCGTGGACCTCGTCCAGGTAGGTCATGGCACCGTATTTGTCGGCTAGGTCGCAAATCTCCTTGATGGGGGCGATGTCGCCGTCCATGGAATAAACCGACTCAAATGCGATCTTCTTCGGAGCATCGGGGTCAGCGGCGGCCAGTTTCGCCTCAAGATCCTCAAGATCGTTGTGTTTCCAGATGACCTTCTGAGCGCGTGAGTGGCGGATGCCTTCGATCATCGAGGCGTGGTTCAAGGCATCTGAAAACACGATCAGCCCGGGAATTTTAGATGCAAGAGTACCGAGGGCGGCCCAGTTTGAAACATATCCGGATGTGAAAAGAAGGGCGGCTTCTTTTCCGTGCAGATCGGCCAGTTCGGCCTCGAGCAGCACGTGATCGTGAGTGGTACCTGATATGTTCCGTGTGCCCCCGGCACCTGCGCCGCAGCGATCCAGCGCATCGTGCATGGCTGAGATTACGGAAGGATGCTGCCCCATGCCCAAATAGTCATTCGAACACCAGATTCGTACATCCCGCTGAACCTGACCATCAGTTTGGCGGGCGTTCGGGAAAGACCCACAGCGACGTTGCAGGTCGATGAAGACGCGATAGTTTCCTTCTTCCCGCAAACTATCGAGGCTCTGGCTGAAAAATCGCTCGTAGTCCATCTTTCTGGCTCCCCGGAATACTGGCTTTGGAGTGACGTTATGCGCGTTGAGGCCGCTGCAACATGACAATTGTCAAGTTGACCCGGGAAAAGACTGGTGCGCTGGACGCAGCTTTGGCATAGCCTGAGCTTGAAGGATGTACCGGTCAGAAGATCGACTAGGGAAAAGGGGAACCTTCTTGGCTCACGAAGCGCAAAAAGCAATCGCGCGGCAATCGCTCCTGCTCAAGAGCTTGCCGGATCAGCATATCAATACGTTGCTCAGCCACGCAATCTGGCGCAGCTATGATCGCGGCGAAACGATCTTCCTGCAGGAAGAAGAGGCCAAAGCCGTTCACGTCGTGCTGGCCGGCTGGGTCAAGCTTTTCCGTATGTCGCCGACAGGGGCCGAGGCCGTGGTCAGCGTCTTTACCCGTGGTGAAAGCTTTGGCGAGGCCGTTGCGCTGAGGAATGTCCCATACCCCGTCTCTGCCGAAGCTGTGTCACCCTGCGAGATTATGCATATCCCCAGCCCGCTTCTGCTGTCGCTGATGAAAGAAGACCCTGAGATCGGCGTATCTATTTTGGCTTCGACCTTTACCCATCTGCATTCTCTGGTGGCACAGCTGGAACAACTCAAGGCCCAGACCGGCGCGCAGCGGGTGGCTGAATTTCTGCTGAACCTGTGCGATGCAGAAGCCGATGCCTGCGACGTGGAACTGCCCTATGACAAGATGCTGATTGCAGGGCGTCTGGGGATGAAACCGGAAAGCCTGAGCCGCGCCTTTTCGCGCCTCAAGACTGTTGGTGTGAAGATCAACCGCAACCACGCCGAGATTGCCGACGTTGAACGTCTGCGGGACTATGCCGAAAGCGATCCGTCGGACAAGTGATCGTCCCAGTTCAGCGTTTCGGGTCTGGTGCGGCACGACTTTGACACCTTGGCACGGCCAACAACACCCTTTCGCAACGCAGGATCACCCGACATTCGAGTTAACAGAAAGCCGTATCCAAGCGGAACGCCCTAATATCAAGGCCGGTTTACAACAAAGTTCGGTACTATCCCTGCCCTCATGATCGCTGCTTCAACATCATGCCCTGCGAAGAAACCGAATCCAGAGATGAGCGCGGAAGCTATGCCTGCATTTCGTGCACCTAGAATGTCGGTGTGCAGGCTGTCGCCAACCATCAGAACCCGGGACTTGTCGATGTGCCCCAGACGATTGAATGCAAGATCATAGATGTTGGTGAAAGGTTTTCCAAAGAACTGAGGGGTGACGCCTGTCCGGTCTGCTAGCCGGTGCGCATAAAGACCGGGCTCCTTGGAGAAACCGTACTCGCGTGGAGCGACAATGTCAGGATTGCCGACCAATACCGGACGGGGACGCTCTAGCAAAGCGGCCTCCAACATGGCTTGTCGCGTTTCATTCCAAACCGCTGACCCGATCATCAAAAAACCGTCGACGGTTTCGTAGGGCTTCGGGTCATCCTCCAGATAGGATAGTTTCAGCCCCTCAAGATCGCGGAGGCCGGCACTGGGAGTTGCCATCAATCCCCAATGCAACTCACTTTGGCCGTCTAGTTCAGACAACAATGTGGCCCGACTGGTGATCACGTCTTGTGGCACGAAGCTGTAACCAAGCCTATTGTATTTCTCTATGAGAGTTGTGTGGGGAAACCCAGCGGCATTCGACACAACCAGAACACGTTTGCCGGCGGCTTTCAGCGACCTGACCCGATCTGGTGTATCTGGGATTGCCGTATCACCAATATTGAGAACCCCGAAGGCATCGAGGAGGAACACGTCAAACTCGTGAGCTATGTCCTCCAGCGTGTCCGCCCGGCGATAGCTCACTTCAGAAGATCTGGTTTGCGGAAGGCGATGTCGTACAGCCTCGTAGGCGTCAAAAGCCTCTTGCGCAGAGAACCCGGTCAAATGATGGCTCCTCGTACTTTCGCCGAAACCCATTCGCTGATCATAACCGCGACCAGAATTACAATCAGGATCAGGCTGACTTGCGGCCAAGCCAGTACGTTGAGCGAAGCCGACAATTGCAACCCGATACCTCCGGCTCCAACCAGCCCGAGCACCGTGGATTCGCGGATGTTGATATCCCAACGGAAAACAGCAATGCCTGCAAACGCGGGTAGGATTTGCGGTACGATCCCATAAGCCATGACCTGCCAGCGTGAAGCGCCGGTTGCCGTGATTGCTTCGACCTGCGTGTGATCAATTTCCTCAATCGCTTCGTAAAGAAGCTTTGCGCAAAACCCGATTGAACGAATGGCGATTGCTATTACACCGGCGAACACTCCGGGACCAATAATCGCGATCAGAAGAAGCGCCCAGATCAACGAGTTAATGGAGCGGGTCGAGACAATGACCAATAGTGCAATCGGCCGGATGAACAGAGCGGACGGCGTGGTGTTGCGGGCAGCCAAAAAGGCGACGGGCACTGCCATACACAGGGCGATGATTGTACCCAAAGTGGCGATATTTAGCGTGTCCCAAATCGGGCGACCCAGTTGGGTGATGTACTCCCATTTAGGAGGCGTTGCCCGGGTCCAAATATCATTGGCGATACGGGGTGCGTCCCAGACGAAAAACCAAGTGGTGGATTCCGAGATCAGCTGCCAGCAGTAAACAAAGATCGCCACGCCCAGCAACCAGCCGAACCAACGAACCAAGCTCTGACCCGTTGTCCGGCGGCGCCAGATTTGCGCCTCGTCGCGTTCAAGTATCGGCATTACTGAACCCTCGCTCTAATAATCCCCGAAAGGTATTCAAGAGCCATCACGATGCCGATGATAAGAATGAGAATGGCTGCCGCAGTGTCGTATTCATATCGGTCGAATGCAGTGTTCAAAGTCGCACCAATTCCACCAGCCCCCACGAGCCCGAGGATCGCGCTTTCTCGGAAGTTGATGTCGATCCGATACATGGAAAGGCCCACAAGTCGCGGCATCACTTGCGGCTGAACTCCATAGTTGATCCATTGCGGCCAACGTGCTCCAGACGCCTTAATCGCCTCGGCCTGAACCTTGTCCATGGCTTCGATATCTTCGGCCAGCAGTTTCGAGAGAAATCCGATGGTGGCGAAGGATAGCGTCAGAAATCCGGCCAGCGGACCAAAACCGAAAATAGCCACTAACAAAATGGCGACAATGATCTCCTGTAACGCCCTACTTATCGCGACAATGCCTCGGCAAATAATGTAGATTGGCAATGGGGCGATATTGCGTGCCGCCCCTAGTCCAATCGGAATAGAAATCAAAATACCAACGACCGACGCGGCGACAGTCATTACTATACTCTCCACAAGGCCGCTCCATATATCGGTCCACCGCGAAAGAAAGTCTGGGCTGGTAAACGCAAGTACAAACGCCCATCCCCGGTCTAGCCCTTCATAGACCCGCCCCCAATCAACTTCGATGGTCATAAAGGCTGCGATCAGGTAGGCGAAAAAGCCAAGAAGCAATGCCCAGCGGAGCAATGGGTTTTTAACAAAGGCAGGCTTACGCCAGCCTTTTCCCAGCATGTCGTCTAACTCTCGATGGCTCATTCTGCAGCCTCGACATCTTCATCTTCGTCCACTTTTTCGATGGTTGCTTCCCAGTCTTCTTCCCCATAGATCTCGGTCAGCTTCTCAGGGGTAAGGCCGGTGGGAAGCCCATCATACACGATTTCGCCAAAGCGGAGTCCCACGACGCGGGGAACAAACATCTGAGCGAGTGCCACATCATGGATATTGATAATGGCTGCCAATCCGCGTTCCTGACATAACTCGGTGATTAGCCGCATTATCTGACGGCTGGTCTTTGGGTCCAGCGACGCAGTTGGCTCATCAACCAGCAACAGTTTCGGGTTTTGAATCAAGGCGCGGCAGATGCCCACCCTTTGGCGTTGACCACCCGATAGTTCATCCGCCCGTTTATCTGCCATGTGCAACAGCCCCACCCGATCGAGTAGTCGGAAGGCTTCGTCCACATCCGACTGCGGATACCGCCGCAGGAAACTGCGCCAGAACCCCACATAGCCTAGCCTGCCGGACAATACGTTTTCCATCACCGTGAGGCGTTCGACCAAAGCATATTCCTGAAAGATCATACCCATTTCGCGGCGTGCTTTCCGCAGCGCACCCGAGCCGAGTTTGGTCACGTCTACGTCATCCAGAAGGACGCCGCCGCTTGTGGGTTCGACTAAGCGGTTTACGCAACGGATCATGGTCGATTTGCCCGCGCCCGAGGGCCCAATCAACGCAAGAACCTGTCCTTTTGGAACCTCAAGATCAATCGCCTTCAGCGCCTGATCTCCGGTCTTGTATGTTTTTGTCAGCTTTTGAAGACGCAGCATGAAATGCCCCAGATTAGGGTGAACAGCAGGCCCTTTCAGGCCCGCCGGATGAGCCAAAGGTTACTGGCAGGCGTAAGAGACGCCATTTGCCGCGTCAATTTTACGAATGACGTCCCAGAATTCCTGATAGGTCATCTCGAGGAATTGGCCTTCGTTCGACTTTGAGAACTCCGCCTCCAGTGTCGTGCCTTCCCAGTCGAAATTGAAAAACGCATTGCGGATTTTCTCCTGCAACTCGGGTGTCAAGTTGTAAACGGTCCCAAACCCTGTGGTCGGGAAGGTCTGCGACTTGTAGATCGTAACGACATCATCTTCCTTGATCACATCGCGCGAGATCATCCGGGATTTAACGGAGTTCGCGATCGAAGCCGCTAGGTAGTCCTTGTTGGCGACACCTAGGATCGAGTTGTCGTGCTTGCCCGAGTAGACAGGTTCGAAATCGCGTTCGGGCTGAAGATCAAAGTCGCTCTTCAGGATCGCTGAGGGCGCTTTGAATCCCGAGTTGGATGTGGGTGATGTAAAAGCCAGTTGCTTTCCCTTGATGTCTTCAACCTTTTCGATACCCGAGCCCGGATAAGTGATGATTTCCATCTCGTAACCAAAATTACCGTCCTTCGAAGCCATGATTGTGAACGGACGGAACCCAGCGCAGTTTACCGCAAGTGGGTTGGATCCGGTGTTGAATCCCGCAATATGCAGACGTCCTGAGCGCATCGCCTCGATCTGGGCTGCGTTGTTTTGAACAGGAAAGAAGACAACGTCCTTGCCCGTTTCTGCTTTCAAATGGTCCAGAAAATCAGACCACGCGGTTTTGTATACGGCGGGGTCTTCAACCGGCGTATAAGCAAAGATCAAGGTGTCTGGATCTATTTGCTCGGAAGGATCTGTGGGGATATCCGCGATCAAATCACCGTCGGCATCACAAAAACGCTCGTCCAAGTCACCGCGTGGACAATCCTGCGCCGACGCTATTCCACTCATCGACATGAGTGCGATTGCAGAGGCCCCAAGCAATAGTTTGATATCGATCTTCATGTTTTCCTCCCAGTCATGTGCGGTGTTTTTTGTCCGCTGTTAATCAATCATTCTGTGTCTACCTGGCGACGAGAACGTCGACCTCGGCGCCCTCAATAGCGTTACGCAATTCTCCTGTTGGTTTTTTGTCGGTGACTATGGAATCCAAGTCGTTAAGGCCTCCTACTTGAGACAAGCCCTTCCGACCGAATTTCCCGGAATCAACAAGAAGGTGCCGTTTCTCGGCACGCGTCAGCATCACCCTCTTTACTGCCGCAAAGCCCCGCACTGTTTCTGAAGGACCATCCGTCGAGAAACCAGAGGAACCGATCATGCACCTGTCGACGTTGAAACGGGACAGAAATTCCAGCGTCTCGGTTCCGATAGTTGCAGACTCAGTTGCCAAGTATTCCCCTGGGCATAACAGGACTTGAGCAGCCCCATGGCCAAGGGTCATAGCTACGGGAATGGAATTGGTTATTACCGTGCAAGGGGTGCCAATATAAGCAAGTGCACGTGCCATTTCGATTGTGGTCGAGCCAGAATCGATCATAACCGTTTCACCGCTCTGGATCAGTTCTGCTGCAATGGCACCTATCCGTTCGCGTTCCTCTACCTGAGCGTTTGTTCGTTCATCCAAACCTGGATAGTGCCCTTGCGCAGCAGCTGACGCCCCCCCGTGTGCCCGCGCTATCAAGCCGTCATTCGACAGAGCATCGAAATCTCTACGTACCGTCTCGTTGGAGACGTTGAACCGCTGTGCCAGTTCGTTGATGCGAACGTGCGGGCGCAGCTTCAGCTCCAACAATATCTGTTGGCGCCGGTCGGACTTCTTTACCCGGCTCTGGCTCTTTTCAGACATTTTGCCGCGCGTTTTTGTTTTGGACATCCGACGACCCGACTAGGCTTCGAAACCTACTTTTGTGGTCTTTCGGTCATAATGCAATGTTTTTTGTTGCATAACCCTCAGAAGGTTGTGAGAATTCGATCGAATACAAGTAACTGCGAAGCGCAAAGCGAAGATGCACAGGTTGATCAAATTTAGAATACGAGCCAAGGCAAAGCGTTAACTGGCCGACTTGCCAATAAGACAGCTTCCTTTTGGTTTTTGATCGTGTGGCATTGAGGGGCGGCATGGGCGACAGCGAAACGGCAGATCAGATTGCGGCGCTTCCGATGCGCTGGGACAAGACTGGCAAGTTGCGCGTTCTTATGGTCACTTCGCGGGATACCGGCCGGTGGGTTATCCCAAAAGGATGGCTAATGGACGGCAAAAAACCATGGCACGCCGCAGAAATAGAAGCTCAAGAAGAAGCAGGCGCAGTCGGCACCATATCGAAACGGCCCATCGGTCATTTTTTCTATGATAAACGATACGAGAGGCGAAGCAGCGTGCGCTGCCGCGTTACCCTTTATCCTCTGGTCGTCGAAAAGTTGAAGCGACATTGGAAGGAAGAAGGTGAACGAACGCGTCATTGGTTCTCACCGGCAAAGGCCGCAAAATTGGTTCAAGAGAGAGACCTGTCAGATTTGCTGAATAATCTAACAGACGATCCAGAAGTCAGAATTGTCATAGAGAAACTTCGAAAGGCTGCATGAGGAAGGGCATGAAAGAACCGGGGAACCCGGTCGCATTTAGCTCAAAGGGAGGAAAAAATGAGGAAATTGACATCCACTGCGGTTGGATCGGTGATTGCCCTGGCTGCGTCACTGTCTGCGGCACACGCCGATAAGTTGACATTCTATTGTTCGGCACAGGAAGACTGGTGCCAACTCATGGCGCGAAGCTTTGAAGATGCGACGGGCATCGACGTCAACATGACCCGGAAGTCGTCAGGTGAAACTTTTGCACAAATCCGCGCCGAAAGCTCGAATCCGAAGGGAGACGTTTGGTGGGGCGGTACGGGTGATCCGCATTTGCAGGCCGCCGAAGAGGGCCTGACGATGGAATACATTTCGCCAATGCGCGACCAGCTTCATGATTGGGCGATATCCCAAGCGGAAAGCGCGGGCAACAAGACGATCGGCATCTATTCAGGCGCACTCGGCTATGGCTACAACGCCGATCTTGTTGCTGCCAATAACCTGCCCGAACCAGCTTGCTGGAAAGACCTGCTGAAGCCCGAATACAAGGGCCACGTTCAGATGGCGAACCCGAACTCATCAGGTACGGCATATACCACGCTTGCGTCGATGGTGCAGATCTTTGGCGAAGATGAAGGCTTTGAGTTCATGAAAGGTCTGCATTCGAACATCAACCAATATACCAAGTCTGGTTCTGCGCCGATCAAGGCCGCCGGTCGTGGTGAGAACACCATTGGTATCGTCTTCATGCATGACGCTGTGAAGCAGGCCGTTTCAGGATTCCCGATTAAGGTCGTCGCACCGTGCGAGGGCACAGGATACGAAATTGGCTCGATGTCGATTATTGAAGGAGCCCGCAACGAAGAAGAAGCGAAAAAGTTCTATGACTGGGCACTGTCACCCGAAGCCCAGAACCTTGCTCTTCAGGTCAACGCGTTTCAGGTACCTTCGAATAAGAGCGCGGAAACTTCGGATAGCGCGCCAGATATGAGTCAGATCAAGCTGATTGACTATGACTTCAAAAAGTATGGTTCCTCAGACGAACGGAAGCGTCTGTTGCAGAAATGGGACGAAGAGGTTTCGACTCTGCCGCAGTAAATGACTGACCGGACTTCAAAAACGACCCATCCGGTCCTGATCTTCTGGATCACGGCCGGGTGGGTCGGATTCTGCCTGTTGCCTTGGTATATGGTCGACGGTGGCCTTTGGTCGTTCGAGTGGCTTTTGGGCGGCTACCCATTCGATGAGGATTATGCCCCCGCTGCGTTTCTGATTGGACAAGGTGAAAAACTTTGGCTCGCTCCGCTCCTGATCGCACTCGCCCTGCCGCTATTGGTGTTGAAGCGCCCCAAATCTGATCCACTTTACGCCAGAATACTGATCCTGTCAGGGGCGCTTGGCTTCGGCTGGCTGATCGCTCAGGGGTTCAGCATTGGCATCAGAGGCTTCAACTTCAATTGGTTGGAGGCGATGTTTGGCGAACTCGGCGACCGTCAATTCGGAATGGGCTACGGCGCGATGATATGTGCCTCAAGTTTTCTGTTCCTGCTTACTCAGGGGATCGCGGCAAGGGGTGCCATTAACGGTGACGTCTTTGTCGTAAGCGCCATCGGTGGCGTTATTACAATTGTCACCGCTTTTGTCTTTTTTCCTATCGCAAAGATGCTTTTTGCTGCCTTCATCACCGAAGACGGCGCGTACTCCATCGCGGTATTCTTCTCGAAGTTTTTCGATGATCGACTTTGGGGTCTGGGATGTTTTCAGGGAGCGCGTTGTGGCGCCGCCTGGAATTCACTGTTCCTTGCCATTCTCGTTGGTGTCATCACTACAGTCCTGGGTCTTTGCTTTGCACTGGTCGTGACGCGCTCAGGCTTTCGCCATAAACGCGCGCTGCGGGCTCTGACCGTTCTGCCGATAATCACCCCGCCATTCGTGATCGGCCTGGCGCTGATCTTGCTTTTTGGCCTTTCTGGGTCGGTCACCCGGTTCTTTGCCGAATTGTTCGGAACGCAGCCGACACGCTGGCTTTACGGAATGCCTGGCATCCTGATCGCGCAGACACTCGCGTTCACGCCAATTGCGTTTCTTGTTCTGATAGGTGTAGTTGAAGGCGTCTCTCCGTCGATGGAAGAAGCAGCCCAAACGCTCCGCGCCAGCAGATGGCAGACATTCAAGACGGTTTCATTGCCCCTGATGCGGCCTGGTCTTGCGAACGCATTTCTTCTGGGCTTCATCGAAAGCATGGCAGACTTCGGTAACCCGCTTGTATTGGGCGGGAATTTCGACGTGCTTTCGACCGAGATATTCTTCGCCATCGTTGGCGCTCAATACGATCAGGGCAGGGCCGCGGTTCTGGCCATGGTGCTGCTGTTCTTTACTCTTTCCGCCTTTTATGCGCAGCGTGTCTGGCTGGGGAAGAAAAGCTACACAACCGTCACCGGCAAAGGGGATGCCGGCGTTCATCCTCTGATGCCAACTGGCCTTTCAGTTCCGGTACTACTCATCGCTCTGGGCTGGGCGCTGTTCACAATTGTTGTTTATGCGATGATCATTTACGGCAGTGTCGTCGAGTTGTGGGGTGTCGATAACTCGCTGACTATCAAACACTATATCACCGCATTCTCCGTACGTTTCGAAGAAGATAGCATTCGCTGGACCGGAGCCGCTTGGGACAGTTTCTGGACCACCATAACCATCGCGGCCATTGCTGCCCCGTTGACCGCCGCCGTTGGTCTGGTGACCGCTTATCTGCTGACCAGGCAAAGTTTTGCAGGCAAGAACGCTTTCGAATTTGGAACAATGTTGTCCTTCGCTATCCCCGGAACAGTGATAGGCGTCAGCTACATCCTAGCCTTCAACGTTCCGCCAATTGAAATCACGGGTACTGGTGTCATTCTCGTTGTCAGCTTCATCTTCCGTAATATGCCGGTTGGCGTTCGTGCGGGGATCGCGAGCATGTCGCAGCTTGACCGCAGCCTTGATGAATCCTCGCTGACACTTGGTGCAAACTCGTGGCAGACGTTCCGAAACGTTATCCTGCCGCTGTTGCGCCCTGCGATACTTGCTGCGCTTGTTTACAGTTTTGTCCGTGCAATGACGGCGATCTCGGCTGTCATCTTTCTGGTCAGCGCAGAGTATGACATGGCGACCAGCTACATTATCGGTCGGGTCGAGAATAACGACTATGGCCTTGCAATCGCCTATTCGACGACGCTGATCTTTGTGATGCTCGCGGCGGTCGGTTTACTGCAACTACTCGTTGGTCGGGTCCAGATTGGACGACGCACGCAACACGGAACGGAGACATCGCGATGACCGACACCAAAATCGGTTCCAAGGCCGCCCCGGTACGCTTTGAGAACGTGTCGAAAATATTCGGCAAGGACGTCGTCGCCGTCGACAACATCAACCTGCATGTCGAGGCAGGAAAACTCGTCACACTGCTTGGTCCGTCAGGCTGCGGAAAAACAACGACTCTGCGCATGATTGCCGGGTTGGAAATGGCAAGCTCGGGCAAGATCCTAATTGGTGATCGGGACGTGACCAAATTGCCCGCTACCGACCGTGACGTATCCATGGTGTTCCAGTCATACGCGCTTTTCCCTCACATGAGCGTGCTGGAAAACGTGATGTATGGCCTCACATTCTCGGGCTTTGCAAAGGATGAAGCCCGCAGCCGCGCTATGTATGGATTGGAACTGGTCGGTCTTCAGGGGTTCAACAACCGTCTTCCCTCTGAACTGTCAGGGGGCCAACAACAACGTGTTGCCGTCGCCCGCGCGCTGGTTCTTGAGCCTCAGGTTCTGCTGTTCGACGAGCCGCTGTCCAACCTCGATGCCAAGCTTCGCCGTCAGGTGCGAGAGGATATTCGGGCAATCCAGCAAGATCTTGGTTTGACAGTTGTTTACGTGACCCACGATCAGGAGGAAGCACTGGCAGTTTCGGATGAGATTGTCGTCATGCGCAACGCAGCGATCGCCCAAATCGGCACACCACGCCAGCTTTACGATGCGCCGAACGACCGTTTTGTCGCCGATTTCATAGGTGAGGCAAACCTTTTGGATTGCCAAATCGTCGATATCAATGGCGACGTGGCAACGATAGAAATCGAAGGCTACCGCCACACGCTGCCACGTCGCGGTTTGTCCGAAGGAAACGCAACCATTGCAGTGCGACCCTCACGTCTGGTTATCGGCTCAGACCAAGGCATACCAGCCAAGGTGGCCAAGGCGACCTATGTTGGCGTTCGGATGGAATACACGCTGATCGGTGCATTCGGTCAGGTTTTTGCCGTACACGATGACGTCGATGCGCCGCTTGATCCCGGCACCGAAATCAGAATGGGTTTTGCTGACAAAGGGCCCGTTCTTTTGCCGGATTAAATGCCGAAACTCATTATCGTCACAGACCCCGAGGTCTCCATCGATCCGGCCGTCCCGATAACTGAATGGGGCTTGAATGCTGTGGGTCGTAAGCGCGCTACTGAATTTGGATGCAGTGGAATCCTGTCCGACGTCACGCAGATATGGACCAGTGGCGAGCGGAAGGCCCGCGAAACAGGTGAGATTCTTTCTGCACCACGAACGCTACCCGTGAATTGCAACTTGGGTCTTGGTGAGAACGACCGCTGCGCAACCGGTTACTTGCCACTGAAAGACTTCGAAGCCACGGCCGATGCTTTCTTTGCTCAGCTGGAAAGTAGCTATCGCGGTTGGGAACTAGCGATCGAAGCACAGATACGCATTCCTCGGACAGTCACTGAGATTACCCAGTCGCGTGATGCCGGGGATCTTGCAATCGTGACGCATGGAGCAGTGGGCACATTGCTTTGGTGCGCACTCTCGAATTGTTCGATAGACCGCAAGCACGACCAACCCTCACAAGGCCATTTCTGGCAGGCTGATTTAGCTACGCTCAAGCCTAGATCACGTAGGGTCTCATTGGCATAGACGTTAAGCGTTCCAAGCATTCTCTGCGATCTCACGCAACGTCTCGAACACATCTGGTGTCCCCACGATCACGCGCCCGCCGTCTCGGATCATCGCATCGGCGTTCTGATCCTCAACAACGCCACCCGCTTCCGAGACCAGCAATTGCCCAGCCAGACAATCCCATGCATTCATGTGCTCCTCCACGTAACCCAGAAGGCGTCCGGCAGCGACGTAAGCCAATGAAAGCGCTCCGCTGGCGTTTCTGTGAAACATCGCCCCGTGCTCAATCAGATCCTTGATAACAGGTAAGACATGACGGCTCTCAATCCGGTTCGAGTATCCTACGGCCACTGTTCCGTCGTGCAACGGCACTCCTGACGCGACGCTTATCGGTGATCCATTCAGTGTCGCAGCTTCTCCGCGAGTTGCTACAAAAGTTTCATCCACGTTTGGATCGTGGATCACACCAATCTCCGTTTGGCCCTCAGTGACACCAGCCAGAACAATGGTCCATGCAGGAATACCGTTCACGAAATTCGTGGTCCCATCAATTGGATCAATAACCCAATCAAAGCCACTCTCTCCCGCTACCGCGCCATGCTCTTCACCGTATACGCCATCTTTGGGCCACGCCTCCGCGATCCTTTGACGAATGAAAGTCTCGACATTCCTGTCCGCCTCGCTAACCCAGTCTTGAGCGCCTTTTTGGTCAACGACAAGATTGACCCGATCGGTAAAGAACATTTTGGCAAGTAGCCCAGCTTCCTTACAGACTTCGGAGGCAAAGTCTCTTCGTTCTGAAAGTCGAGACATAGGTGCTCCTTTTTCGGTTGGAGAGTTGCCCAACAACATTCTAGGCCTAGCGAACGCGGAATGTTCTTCAACTACCGTTCACGGGCCGCACACAAAACTATTCGTTTAACCCTTCGCGTGCCAGCCGTTATCAACATAGGTAGCAGTTCCATTGATGAAACTTGCGTCATCTGATGCAAGAAAGACCACGGTCCTGGCCACTTCTTCCGGGTAGCAAATTCGCCCTTGTGTTGCAGCCATTCCGCTGTCCTCCCATGCCTGACCAGCGGCGTCGAGTTCGGCAATTTCCTTCAGCCCATGGGCCGTTTCAACAAATCCAGGACAGATCGCATTGCAGCGTATTCCGGCGTCGCGATACTCGGTGGAGATCGTGCGGGATAATTGCAGGACGGCGGCTTTGGACATGCAGTAAACGGACTCCAGCGCATAACCTAACTCGGCCGCGATCGACGAAGTGATGATTATCGAACCACCGCCATTGTCTGCCATCTCTTTGACGGCGCGTTTGCACACAAGAAAGGCTGATTTCACATTCAGATCCATCAACCAGTCGTATTCTTCTTCTGATGTCTCATGCAGTGATTTTACCATGATCGAGCCTGCATGGTTGAACAGCACATCATAAGAGCCAAACTCTGCCACGCTGGCTTCAAAGGCGGCATCGATGTCATCGGCTTTGGTGACGTCGCAGTGGAAGTAACTGGCTTTGCCGCCCTGATCGCGGATCATCTGAACCGTTTTCTGTCCTTCTTCATCGTTGATATCAAAGATCGAAACAGCCGCCCCTTCTTGTGCGAACAACAGCGCCGTTGCAAGCCCCATCCCTGATGCTCCACCGGTGATAACGGCGGTCTTTCCTTCCAATCTGGCGTGCCTAGTCATCAAACCCTACCTCCTTGTCAGATACACTCGCCACCGTCGATCACAAGCGCATGACCGGTCATGAAGGTTGACATGTCCGAGGCCAAAAACACGACCGCATCGGCGATTTCGCCGGATTGCGCCCACCGCCCCATGGGAATGCTATTGGCGATATAGCTTTCCAGCGCGGTCCGACCGCCCATCTGGGTTTCAAAGCCAGCATTGAACGGCGTATCGACCCAACCGGGGCAAAGTGCATTGAACCGGACATTGTCCTTGGCATAGTCCGCAGCCATCTGGCGTACCATAGCCACAACTGCGTGCTTCGTGGTGGCATAAGCAATCATTTCTCGGTCGTACTGCACACCTGAATTGGACGACGTGATGATGACGCTGCCGCCGCCCTGGGAACGCATTTGCCCAACCACCGTTCGCGCCGCCACGAAATGCGACCTTACGTTCAACCGCCAGCTTTCATCCATGCCTTCGGGGCTCACCTGTTCCAGCGTACCCTCAACCTGAATGCCCGCGTGTGAATGCAGTATGTCCAGTCGGCCAAACTTCTTGATTGTTCTACCAAGTGCGTCGACCACGGCGGTGTCATCCGTCATGTCCAGAGTAATACATTCGGCGCTCCCACCGTTCTCTGATATCGCTTGAGCGGTGGCCTCGGCCAGTTCACCGACAAGATCGGTTGCGACAACATGCGCTCCGCAGTCGGCCATGGACATGGCGCTTGCTTTTCCGATACCAGATCCCGCCCCGGTCACAAAGGCTATGCGCCCCGCAAGCGAGATCTTGTCAGTTTGTTTTTTCCTTAGCTTTACAGCTGTCATTTCTTCTTATCTCCCCTCCGTAGAAGGATTTGGGCTGTGACCAAAAGGACCAATGACGCCGCCAATACCATTGTGCCGATGGCGTTGATCTCTGGCGTGACACCACGGCGGATTGACGAAAACACGTAAATTGGAAGCGTCGTTTCGGACCCTGCGACAAAGAACGCGATGATGAAATCGTCAAAGCTAAACGTAAAACTCAACAGGAATCCGGCCAAAATTGCGGGAAAAATTAAAGGCAAAGTGACCTGTCTGAAAGTGCCGAATGGCGTGGCATAAAGGTCCGAAGATGCCTCGGTCAGGGTGGCGTCCATGCCGGAAAGCCTTGCGCGAACAATAATCACGACAAGGGCCATCGTGAACATGGTGTGCGCGGCAATCAGAGATCCCATACCCATGTTGAGCTTTGGGGGGTCGACCCCTTCGGGCCATATGGCTGCTATACCCAGATTCACGAAGTCGAAAATAGTGACAAGCGCAATCAGCGTCGCGATGCCAATAACGATGCCGGGGATCATGATCGCCACGTAGATCAACCCGTCAAAGGCCGCGCGCATCGGCCCGCGGATACCCTGCAAACCCACGGCCGCCATTGTTCCGAACAATGAGGCAAGAGTAGCAGAAACAAGTGCAACGATAAGGCTTGTTTCCAGCGCGTCCATAACAAACGGGTTGTTCAGCGCTTTGCCATACCATTGTGTGGATAAACCTTGGAGCTGGCTGGCATGGCGCCCTGCATTGAAGCTGAACAGCGCAATGACCCCGATCGGGATATAGAGGAAGAGATAAACGCATAGAGCATAAAGTCGCATCCTACCCGCCCCCTTACATCAACGATACGTCTTCACGTTGGGTATTCAGCCGCGATATCAGCCGCATGTAGATCGTCACCGAGATCAACATGATGAACACCAACGTGGCCGCCACCGCCGAGCCATAAGCCCAGTTGCGTGATTGCAGGAACAGATCGACCAGTGCATTGCCCACGAAGAACACTTTACCGCCGCCCAACAGTGCGGGGATCAGGAACTCTCCCATCAAGAGTATGAACACCAGCAAACACCCCGTAGCAACGCCCGGTACCGACAGGGGCAGAGTGACCTGCAGGAAGGTTCGTGCCGGTGTTGCGCCTAGGTCTGAGGACGCTTCGAGCAGGCGCTTGTCCAGCCGGTCGAGGCTGACGAAGATCGGAAAGACTATAAGCGGCAGGTAGCCATAGATAATGCCGATCAGGACGGCAAAAGGGGTGTTAATGAGGCGCGGCTTCCCTATCCCGAAAAGGTCGATCAATTCCGGAATACCGCGGCCACCCAAAAGGAAGATCCACGCGTAACTGCGGATCAGGATAGAGGTCCAGAACGGAACGATCACCAGAACCAGAAGGATGGTTTTCCATTTCGGGTCCGCTTTGACAGCCAGGAAATAGGCAAGCGGATAGGCTATGAGCAGGGCGGCGATTGTGCCGACAGGAGCCAGCACCATTGTGTTTTTGAACGCGGTCCAGCGCGCCGGAAGATTGGCGTATTGCTCCAGCGTCAGGGCCGGAACATAGCCCCCGGCCGGGCCACGTTCACCGAAGCTGAATATGAGAACAACCGTCAGCGGCACCACCAACATCACCAGGAACCATGTCCCGGCCGGGGCCAGCAAAAGCCAGTTGCGTGTTTTCGCAGTCATGTCGTTCTCATCTCCGGCAGTCGACTTTTAGGCGGATTTGAACCGGGCCATCAGTTCGGCGCGATTGGGATCTGTCAGCGTCACGGCCGCGCCGAACTCAAGCGCGTCGAGAAGTTCCTGAGCTGGATAAAGGATTGGATCGTTCTGCAACTCCTCGGGCAGCATGGAAGTCGATTTCGCATCTGCCGTCGGATACCCGTGTGCCAGAACCTCCCTGACGTTCACTTCGGGATCCAACAAGTAGTTGATTAGAGCGTACGCCGCATCCATGTGAGGTGCGCCTTTCGGGATGGCGTAGTAGTCGCTCCACAACTCGCCACCTTCCTTGCCGAGTATATACATGATCTCAGGCATGTCGGTGTTCAGCTGTTTCCCATCCCCGGACCAAGCCATGGCAAGCGTGGCGTCGCCGCTGCGCATAGACGGCTGAATATCCGACGAAATCGCAAACAGGTGCGGCTTGGCTTCGATCAATAGCTTTTCCGCATCGGCCAGTTCTTCCTCGTCAACCGAATTGAAGGAATAGCCAAAGTACTTCAGCGCGTTGCCAATCGTCGTCAGCTGATAATCGTGCACGATTGTACCGCCCGACAGATCGCCCATTGTCAAATCGAAAAACTCTTTCCAGGTCGACGGCGTCGGCGCACCGTTGAGTTGATCAGTATTGGCGACAAACCCGGTCGAGCCCCAGTTTTTTGGGACAGCATAGAGCTTGCCATCTACCGAGCCTGCCTCGGCATAACGCGGGTCATAGGCCGACGGGTCGTAGTTAGGCAACCGCGACGTATCAAGCGGTTCGATCAGGTCTTCGCTGACATAGGTGGTGATGGTGTAATTGGTCGGCACATACACGTCCCAGCCTGTCGCTCCAGCTTGAAGCTTGGCCAACATCTCTTC
This sequence comes from Ruegeria sp. CH8, assembly GCF_056536985.1. Classification (NCBI taxonomy): domain Bacteria; kingdom Pseudomonadati; phylum Pseudomonadota; class Alphaproteobacteria; order Rhodobacterales; family Roseobacteraceae; genus Ruegeria; species Ruegeria sp. CH8. The sequence goes on from NZ_JBQFQR010000008.1 coordinate 76,641, forward strand.
GTTCGAACCAAAAACGTTAACCTGAACATTGGCACCCGTGGCTTCGGTAAAGGCATCAAAGTTCGCGGTATCGTGGTAGTTCGGCCAGGTGGCCAGAACCACACGGTCCCCAATGTCACCGGTAGCCCAGGCCGGAACTGGTCGCAGGCCAGGCACAGCCGAACCAAGCACAGCCGTCGCCGCCCCCAATCCCGTCACACCGAGAAAGTGTCGACGTGTAACCGAACCGCGCTTATAGCGGTACAGCTCTTCCATGAATTTCTTCTTCGAGATGTGATCCGGTGATTTTGTCATGAGTATTCCCCTGTTGGCTGGATCCGTTAGGTTAGTCTCCTGAAAGGATGAGCGCTCCGCTGGCGTTCCATGACGCGTAAAGCTGTTCATCCACTTTGAACGATCCCTCGTTCAACTCTGACTGGCGAGGCGACAGCACCAGGAACTCTCCCAACGTGTCATGCCTGACCAGGTATTCGGTATGCTCTCCCAGAAAGATGCGGTTGAGGACTTTGACGGCGAGGTCTGTTTCCGCCTGAAAAGATCTGCTGAGGTGAATTTGTTCGGGCCTGACGCTCAGGCCGATAGCTTGCCCAACGTTCAGATCGAACGGGTTCTGCCCTGCAACGGTCTGGCCGGTCATTAACTGAACATCGGCTTGCTGGTTGCTCACGGCAGTAACAGTGCCTTCGAAAATGTTGGTTGTTCCAACAAACCCGGCCACATACCTGTTTGCCGGACGATCATATAGATCCTGCGGGCTGCCTACCTGCTCGATCCGGCCATCGCGCATAATGCAGATCCTGTCGCTCATCGACAGCGCTTCTTCCTGATCGTGGGTGACCAGAACAAACGTAATGCCCAGACGGCGCTGGATATTCTGCAGTTCGATCTGCATTTCCTTGCGCAACTTTCTGTCCAGTGCTGCAAGAGGCTCATCAAGTAACAGAAGTTTGGGTTCGTTCACAATCGCACGGGCCAGGGCGACACGTTGCTGCTGACCACCGGACATTTCCCAGATCCGGCGCGCCTCGTACCCTTCGAGCCGTACAATTTCCAATGCTTGTCTGACCTTCTGCGCGATCGTAGCCTTGGGTAGCCTCGGGCGTCTTTGTTTCAGGCCATACCCGATGTTCTGGGCGACGGTCAGGTGCGGAAACAGAGCGTAATGCTGAAACACCATGTTGACCGGACGCAGATGAGCATCAAGCGAGTTTACGACCTCTCCGTCCAGCAAGACATCGCCTTCGGACGGGCTTTCGAACCCCGCCAGCATTCGCAAAGCTGTTGTCTTGCCACATCCGGACGGCCCCAGAAAGGACAGGAACTCTCCTTCTGCGATCTTCAGGTTGAGATCATTGGCCGCCAACACGTCCCCAAACCTTTTGGACACGCTGCGAAGTTCAGCGACAGTGCCTGCTGCCGGTTTGTCCGTTTGCTGGCTATATTCACCGATCGCCATTTTTTCGGGACATATCCTCATTTTTGAAATACCACTTGTTTCACCCAAACGGTAAAAAGATTGTCGATTCTTGTATATATCACGAATGTGGTACTCTATTTTGAATAGGAGGCAGCCGTGACAGATTGGTTGACCGAAGCTGGCGCAATCATTGCTGCTATTGGAACAGAGGATTTTTCCAGAACCCTTTCAGATTCCCTTAAGGTAATCAGTGGGTTCGACTATACCGTCATTTTCGGTTACCTTGGATCAGCCCGCCCGATCGACCTATTTGACGATTTCCCAAAATCGAAACGGAAGATCATGGTCGAGGACTATCAGGAAGGCCCCTATCTTCTGGATCCGTTCTACCTTGCAAGCGCAAACTCAATTGATCCGGGGCTGTACCGATTACGTGATCTGGCGCCTGATCGGTTCTATCAGGGTGAGTATTTTCGAAACTACTATGTTCAGACCGGCTTGGCAGAGGAAATTTGCTATGTTGTTAACCTTCCTGACGAGGCAACCGTCTGTGTTTCCTTGATGCGGGCAAAAAAATCGTTTAGTGCCAAGAACTTCCGGGAGCTGGGGAAGGCATGGCCGGTGGTCAGTGAAACCTGCCGGCATCACTGGACCGGATTGGCCCGTGAGTTCGGGCAAAAACCCGGCAGCACGCGGCGCAAAGGGCGGGTGTTGAATGTCGAGGAAGCATTTGAAAAGTTTGACGAAGGCCTGCTTACCCCCCGCGAAAAAGAGGTCGTCGAATTTACCCTCAAGGGTCATTCCGCTGACGCCGTTGGTCGTATACTGGGTATTTCACCGGGCACGGTTCGTATCCACCGTCGGAACATATATTCCAAGCTTAGGATAAGGTCTCAGGGGGAATTGTTCTCAAGATTCATCGATGCACTATTGGGACCGGAAGAAACTTAAGACTCCGAGAAATCAGCATTTTGGCAATACTTAGAAACCGATCAGCCTATACTGGGTGAACAGATGGCTATTCTCAGCTGCGAATGACAGGTTTGTCCGCAAAGTGGTCGTTCATGCCAAATGCCGCGAACGACTGCGTTGAGCCCAAAGCGGACCAAGTGCAGCGATAAAGCACTGGACGCGAGGGTTACATGACCACGTTGTCTTACGCCATAGACTTAATCGCACAAGTCTGAAGCTTCTATTGAATTCTGGGGCCTTCGTTTGAACTGGAACTGCGTGGAAGAAAAATCAGGGTTTTCGGTTTGCTTCAGTACAGGAAGGCTTCGATACGTTTTGAACCAAAAACTCAGCCCTACTATTTTCTTGCTTCGCCATGGTGAAACCGAATGGAATTTTCAAAAACGACGTCAAGGTCGGCAGAATTCGCCCTTGACCAAGCGAGGGGTCGCTCAGGCAGTGGCGAGTGCAAAAAGACTAAGGCACCGCCTATGCAGCCGTCACCCTCTGAAGGTAATTTCAAGCCCACTTGGTCGAGCGGCACAGACGGCTTCCATCGTTGTCGAGGAACTTGGCCTACCCCCGGAAGCCATCGAGTATGAAACCAGTTTGATGGAATGCAGTTTCGGGCGATGGGAAGGCTTGGCGGAAAACGAGATCAAAAGACGATTTCCCCAAGAATGGGAGGCGCGTTGCGCTGACCGTTGGAACTGTTCCGCACCGGGCGGAGAGTCTTATGCTGACGTACATGACCGGGTTTCTGCTTGGTATTCCAGCAAGTCTTTTGAGGGGGCTGTCATAGTTGTTGGCCACGGCTTAACCCTGCGCGTCTTTCGAGGGATTTACTTGAACTTGCCCTCAGAAGAGGTTTTTGACTTGAACGAACCTCAAGATGGTTTCATCGAGTTGCGATGCGGATATTCAACCTTCGTTGAGCACTGAGGTGTCGATGTTTGGCACTTAATCCCATGATATCGGATTTCCGCTGGCTTCAAGCCTAGAAAACAATTTCTGAATGAAAGGGTTAAGTCGTTTTTTCCAGAGCAAAGTAGCTATCGACCTGAGTCTGGATAAACTACGCGGTATCGGCTCAAGGTAGCAACTCGCGGATTGATTTGTTCTTTCTAGGATTGCTTTTTAGTTAGAGGAGCAAGTCTTCCAGCTCTGGCTGTTTGAGTGCTTTCGCAGCACCCTTGGGCGAGAACCAATGCCTTTTTCTTTGGTGCCTTTCCTTCCACCGGCGCTTCACCTTATCGACGTAGAGAGGGTAGACCGTGGCTTTCACTTGGACACTGGTACCGTCGTTAAAAACCTTGGCGTACTCAAACTCACCGATCGGCTTGCGGGAAATTGTACCTTCTACCCCAGCCTCCTCCAACGCTTCAATTCCTGCCGCGCGCCAGTCTTGCTCGCGGTCCATCGGCCAGCCCTTGGGCATGATCCAGCGCCCTGTGTCACGCGACGTTATAAGGAGCACCTTGAGGCGGCCGCCGAACAATTGCAGAGGCAATGCTGCAACTTGTTTTGTACGCTGATCCACTATGGTTCTCGCCCTCCACAGTAGGTTGAAGTGATGATGTGATCGATCCTTTCCGATTGTGACTGGCAGAAACACAAAAAACGTCACGAGTTAGCGACGCAGAATTCACCCGTTTTCGATTTGCCATCCCATGCCTAAATCCGACAGATGCCTTTGAACCCGGCCGGGGTAGTCAGATACGATTGCATCCACGCGCAGGCCGATCATCCTGTCTATTTCTTCGTGCTCATTGACCGTCCAAACGGCAACACATAGGCCCAGATCTTTTGCGCGCGCCACATTTTCAGCTGTTACATCCGCGTAGTACGGGCACCAAAGCGAACCGCCAGCTTGCTTGACCAAATTTGGAATTTCATCGTGACGACCGCGAAAGTCTGGGCAAACCGCTTTCGAGGAATCCTCGCCCACTTCGTCCTCGTTTTCCGGAAGCTGCGTAAGGTAAGAAGACGGCATATCCGGAGCCTGTCGCTGGCATTCTTCTAAAAGGTTCCAATCAAAACTGTGTAAAACCGCGCGCGTAGATAGACCTTTGGCGCGAACCTCCCGAAGAACTCGCCCAACAAAGTTCTCTCGATAAATCGCATCGTTAGCCAGGTCAGGGTCCGACTTCAGTTCGAGCATCAGATAGGCATCGCTGTATTTTGGTTCGGCTACCAAGTCGAGCAAGTCTATCAGCCTTGGGACACGAACGCCGTCCAGTTGCGCCTGATCCGGGAAGCGTTGACCATAGTCAGAATGCCCGTCTAACCGTCCAATATCGAATTGCTGGATTTCGTCGAAAGTCAGAGATGAGACTTTCGGCTCCTCTCCAGAAAGAAACAGGCCATTGGCGTCGCGAAAGCCAGATGCGTGCAGACGATGATTGTGGGTAATAACCGGAACGTCATCAGCCGTCAGAACGACATCGAATTCAAGAAGCGGTACGCCAATGGACAGCGAGAAATCAAAGCCAATCATGCTGTTTTCAGGCAAAACGCCTCTTGCCCCTCGATGCCCCACAACACGGATCAAGTTGCTACCACCACGAAATGCTTCGACCTGCGGAAACGCCATTAGCCGCCCAACCTTTCCCCGGTTGATTGGTCAAATAGATGCATGTGCTCTGGGACGACCGAGAACCGCATGTTCGGATGCCGGCCTTCGATCGGGTGGACGCCCGGTAGGCTTATCGTGATCGCTCCGCCGCCTATCGCGAGTTGACCATGCAACAGAGTGTTGGCCCCTAACGGTTCCGCCATTTGAATCGTCGCTTCTAGCGGACCACTATCGTCCAACAACAGGTGCTCTGGGCGGATCCCCAGCTTCAACGCGCTATCGGGACCCGCAGATGGGCCAACTTCTATTTCACCGATCTTGACTGTCCCGTTTTCACGCCGCGCATCAAATACATTCATCGCGGGGCTGCCAATGAACTGTGCCGCGAACAGAGTTCTCGGTGTTTCGTAGACCTCTAACGGCGTCCCAATCTGCTCGGCAATGCCACCATTCATCACGATCATCCTGTCGGCCATCGTCATGGCCTCGACCTGATCGTGGGTCACATAGAGCGCCGTGATCCCCAGCTTTTCCTGGAGTTCGCGAATTTCCAGACGCATCTGAACCCGCAGCTTGGCATCGAGGTTCGAAAGTGGCTCATCAAACAGAAAAACCGCTGGCTCGCGGACAATAGCCCGACCCATCGCCACCCTCTGACGCTGGCCGCCTGATAGTTGTCTGGGTTTGCGATCCAACAAGGGTTCCAGCTGCAATAGCTTGGCGGCTTCGGTCACCTTCTGATCAATCTGCTTCTTTGGCAGCCCGGCGATTTTCAGGCCATAACCCATGTTCTGGCGCACGGACATATGTGGGTAGAGTGCGTAGTTCTGGAATACCATCGCGATATCGCGGTCCATCGGCTCTTTGTCGTTGGCCCGTTCCTCTCCGATCCGGATTTCGCCGGACGTTACAGTTTCCAGACCTGCAACCATCCGTAAAAGCGTGGATTTTCCGCAACCCGAAGGACCAACGATCACAATAAACTCACCGTCAGCAATCTTTATGTCGATGCCATGAATGACATCCGTCGGGCCAAAGCTCTTTTTGACGTTTTCCAGGGATACTGTTGCCATTATTACTTCTCGCTATCGACAAGGCCGCGGACAAAAAGCTTTTGCATAGACACCACCACGATGACCGGAGGGATCATCGCCAGAATGGAAGTCGCCATGATCGTCGGCCAATGCGCAAAATCATCGCCGGACGGGAACATCTGTTTGATCCCCATCACGATGGTATTCATTTCAGGATCAGTGGTGATAAGCAGCGGCCAGAGATATTGGTTCCACCCATAGATAAACAGGATCACGAAAAGCGCCGCGATGTTAGTCCGGCTCATCGGCACCACGATATCGATGAAGAACCGCATCGGGCGGGCACCGTCCACGCGGGCGGCTTCGGCAAGTTCATCCGGGATCGTCAAGAAAAACTGCCGGAACAGGAACGTTGCCGTGGCCGAAGCGATAAGAGGGAAGATCAACCCATAGTAGCTGTTGAGCATTCCAAACCCGGCGACAACTTCGAACGTAGGAACGATACGGACCTCGACCGGCAACATTAACGTCAGGAAGATTAGCCAAAAGAACGTTGTCCGCCCAGGAAATCGGAAATAGACAATTGCAAAGGCTGACAACAACGAAATAACAATCTTGCCCACTGCGATCCCGATGGCCATTACGAGACTGTTGAACAGCATCGTTGCCACAGGGACGTTTATGCCAGAGAACAGAGCCGCCTTGTAATTCACCCAGAATTGATCACCTGGCGCGACCGGCATGGGCGGCGAGACGATCTCGGCCTGTGTGACAGTCGAGGCGACAAAAGCCAACCAGATCGGGAAAAAGATGATCAGAACGCCGAGGATCATGAAGGCGTGGGTCAGCCATATCCCCGCGCCACGTTTCTCGACCATACCGTTCTGTTGGGTTGCCATCAGTAATGCACTCTCTTTTCCACGTACTTGAACTGGATGACGGTCAATAGGCCGACCACGATCAACAGAATGACTGACTGCGCCGAGGACGAACCTAGATCCTGTCCAACGAACCCATCTGAGAAAACTTTGTAGACCAGAATGGTCGTCGCCTGCTGCGGCCCTCCCCCGGTGATTGTGTGAATTACACCGAAGGTTTCAAAGAAGGCATAAACCACATTCACCACCAGCAGGAAGAACGCTGTCGGAGACAACAGCGGCAGAACAATGGTGAAGAACCGACGCCAGAAGCGCGCGCCGTCGATCGCGGCCGCCTCGATCACAGATTTTGGAACCGACTGCAACGCCGCGAAAAAGAACAAGAAGTTATAGCTAATGCGCCCCCAGGCTGACGCGACTACAACCAAGCCCATAGCCTCAGTGCCGTTCAAAACATGGTTCCAGTCGTAACCGAGTTGGCCGAGGTACCACGACACGACGCCAACGCGCGTGTTGAACATGAATAGCCACAGCACACCTGCGACCGCAGGAGCGACCGCATAGGGCCAGATTAGCAATGTTCGATAAACACCCGATCCTTTGATCAGGCGATCTGCGATAACTGCCAGAAACAAGGCAGGTATCATCGAACACAGTGTCACGAGCGTCGAAAACACCGCCGTTGTCACGAAAGAGGCGCGGTAGAACTTGTCACTCAGCAGGAATTCAAAGTTGCCGAGCCCCACGAATTGGGACGACAGCCCAAAAGGATCAGGTATGAACAGAGACTGCCAAACAGCCTGACCGGCGGGATAGAAAAAGAAAACAGCGGAAATGATGACCTGAGGGGCAATGAGCGCCACTGGCAAGAGCCAGCCGCGAAAGGTGACGCGTTTTTCCATCCTGAGAACCCACCGATGAAACAGAATGCGGGCCCTGAACAGGCCCGCATCGAGTTACGAATTATTAATTGGCGGACTCGAACCGGCGCAGCAGTGCGTCACCGCGTTCTTTCGCACTGTCCATCGCTTCCTGAGCGGTCTTTTCACCGGACCAGACGGCCTCGAGCTCTTCGTCGATAATGCCGCGAATCTGGTCAAACGACCCCAGACGCAGACCCTTCGAATTCGCGGTCGGTTCTTTCGCGGTCATTTGGATCACGGCAATATCGGTGCCTGGGTTTTCGTCATAGAAACCCGACGCGCGTGTTGCATCACCTGCTTCGGCCGTGATCGGAAGATAGCCGGTGTTCTGGTGCCAGGCCGCCTGAACATCTGAAGAAGAAAGGAAGCTCAGGAACTCGCCAACGCCTTTGTATGCCTCAGGGTCGTGACCCTCGAGGACCCAAAGCGACGCGCCACCAATAATGGTGTTCTGCGGTTCACTCACGACGGTTTCCCAATAGGGCAGCGGGCGCACATCAAAGTTGAACTCAGCTTCCGAGCTGATACCGGCATAACCGGCCGAGCTTTCGGTGAACAAGGCGCATTCTCCAGCCCGAAAATTCGCGCCGCCTTCGTTTCTGCGACCAGTGTAAATGAACTTGCCGTCCTTGGCCCAGTCACCCATTGCGGTCAGGTGCGCAACCTGTGTCGGGCCATTCAGCATCAACTCGGTATCCAGTCCGGCAAAACCGTTATCTTGCGAGGCGAATGGAACGTCGTGATAGGCAGACAGGTTCTCGAGGTGGATCCAGCTTTGCCATGCGGTCACCAGCGGACAGTCTTCGCCGCCTGCCTTCAGCTGCTCCAGCACGTCGCCAACTTTTTCCCAGGTCGATAGATCTGTGTCCGGATCAACGCCCGCCGCTTCGAAGGCATCTCGATTGACCCACAAAACCGGTGTGGACGAGTTGAAAGGCAGCGACAGCATGTCCCCGTCCGTGGTCGTATAGTACCCTTTTACAGCGCCGATGTATGCGTCAGGGTCAAACGACGCACCGCTCTCAGCCATCACTTCATAGACGGGTTTGATTGCACCTTCAGCCGACATCATCGTAGCCGTGCCCACTTCGAAAACCATCAGAATGTGGGGCTGCTCACCAGCGCGGAATGCGGCAATACCCGCATTCAGAGTTTCTGAGTAGTTACCTTTGTGGCTTTCGACCACAACGAACTCATCCTGACTGGCATTGAACTCCTCAACCTGCGCTTTCACAAGCTCACCCAATCGACCGGTGAAGGCATGCCAGAACTGAACTTCAGTTTGCGCCATCGCCGCCACGGGGGACAACGCAGTGGTTACGGCGAGCGCGCCGAGAAAGTGCTTTTTCATAATTCCTCCCATGCATCAGTGTTGATGCTTCGTTGAATACCGACAGCAACGCGTAATCGGCACACATGGCGATTTCCCGACGTTAACGTCACAATTTTATAATTCAAGCATTTAATTTTTGAGAAAAAAATAACATTACATTATAAACTTGCAAAGCAAACAACGAACCAGGTTCAAAGCATGAGTCAAACTTTGAGGATCCGCCAATTGGAAGCGCTCATGGCAGTTTCTACAAATGGGTCGGTCACTGCTGCAGCTACGGATCTTGGGATAAGCCAGCCTGCGGTCAGCCGACTGCTTTCTGATCTGGAAAAATCGCTTGGCTTTCAACTTTTTGATCGCCGTGAAGGTCGCTTAGTGCCTTCGCAGGAAGTGCGTTATCTGCAACCCAGCGTAGAGCGTGTTTTGGAATTGATGAAGCAAATCTCGGATGTCAGTCAGGACATAACGAAACGCAAAGCGGGACACATCCGCATCGCATGTTTGCCTGGGTTCGCCACCAGTCACCTTCCCAACGTCATCGCCAAGTTTTTAGAACATCGGCCAGGTGTAACAATGACGATCGAACCAGACAGACCGGAACGCATTCTCGAGTGGATGATCGGTGAGCAATATGATTTCGGAATCACAGATAGTTTTAACGGGCATCCGGCCGTCGAAAGCAGAGACATCGATGTCCGCACAGTTTGCGTGTTTCCTACCGGACATGAATTGGAAGAACTCTCCGAGGTGTCACCTACGGATCTTGCGAATGCCAAGATTATTCACACACGGCGCGACAGCGACTTTTTTGGGAAACTCTCAAAAGCGTTTCAAAGCGCCAACGTCAAACTCAATTCCCACATCGAAGTCAGGCAGTTCACGGCGGCTTGTGAATTAGCTGTAAAGGGTGTTGGGATTTCCGTGGTCAGCGAGTTGGACGCGGTCCAATACGCAGACAACGGATTGAGCTACCGACCGTTCAAACCGCTCTTGTCACATACGCTTTCCCTTGTGCGTCCGATTTTGAAGCAACCGTCATTGGTGACGCTAGAGTTCATCGAGCAGTTCCAAGAGAGCTTAGCCCCGTTCAAGGTAGGCAAACTCCATCACTGACTGTAGGGCGGCAAACGCCGATGTTCGCTACCAGTAAGCCGTACATTTTCGATCTTCATAGCTTGAAACCAAAACTTGAATATTTGGAATAGCCCTCGAGATCGATCTCGGATTAACAGTCAAAAACGGCGAAAAGCCGAGTGGTTCTGCAATTGAGCATGGATGATTTAGTTCCTAATCCTAAGGCACTTTAGCGCCCGCTTTGTCCGCAAAGCGGACATTAAACCAAAGTTTCCGAATGTCCGCTATTGGCTTGAAGGGGATATTCGAACCCGGAACCCTAGTTCTATTGTCTCCAACCAACGGCTAGTGGACCTACCTCAACAAAAGTAGCTTTGGAAAAAACGTCACAGAAAGTGCGAGAGGCTCGCAGGCTTGCATTCGACCTGCTGAAGGGGTGCCAAGGGGCGGGGCGTGGAGTTCGCCTGTGAAAGCAAGGTCCCGACTATGCAAGGTCAACAACGGATGTATTCTGTTAAGGCATGGTCGCCATGTGGTCGCCACTTGTTGGGCGATCTGAAAAAGCATCACGTAAATTATTGATTTTGTGGTGCTGCTGGAGAGAATTGAACTCTCGACCTCTCCCTTACCAAGGGAGTGCAACACCATATCCGTCACCAGCACAACATCACTTGCAAGACGCACAAGCTGCGATCCACCGCCACCACCAACACCCAACGCATGACGCAGAAGTGCCCATTTTGTCAGTGGGTTGAGTGTCGCATGCCGTACCATGAAGTGCAACATGCGGCATGTTCAGCAGTGCACGTGACATGCAAGGCAAACACACGATGTGATGTGCCAAACATTGTCAGAAGTGCAGTGCGGTGCAGCGGAAGTGCAGCGGAAGAACCAGAGCACCTGTGATCAATCCTTGCTGGACTTCAGCAACACTCCCCCGCCCAAACCCAAAACCCAGTTCCCTGCGCGGTGGCCCTGCAGGGGTGATGTCATGCGTCCCCCTGTATGGCTGTTATCTGATCCCACTTATCCAACCTGTCCAACATTTCTCTTTAGTTTTGTTTGAAGGCACCACGGCTAGTAACGAACTAGGCCGCCCTATTTAAAGCAAACTTCAGAGCGAGGTTGCCTAGGTCGGATAGGTTGGATCATGCTTCCACCGTCCGGCAATCTTATTGTAGGAGACATCCTAGAAGATCGGTCGGCTGTCTGCTTCGAGCCCAAAGCTGCCGGTTCTCGAGACGCCCCAATTTCTTGGAGCGTCCATATGCGCCATAAGACATTTGCTCGTCTGGTCTAAACTTCCAAGACTACTCCACGAGTTCCAAGTCACCGGGCCGCCAGCTTTTGTCGAACCACGGTTCAAGTGGGCCGTAAAGACGCATCATGACATTGAAGCTTCGTCCGGGGACCGTTTGCGCCCAGTTGTTTTCCCAACCTTCAGGCGCTTCCGGTCCGAAATAAATGCTGAAGCTACCATCATCGTTCGGCTTGATTCCGGGCCTGTTGGAGTCGATCCCTCCGGCTTGTTGGTCCGTTTCCAAGATCGAACGAGTCTGCCCACTATAGAGCATAAACGACGCAAAGTTTTTGGCAGGAACCGGCGCGGGAAGCGTTACCTTGTAGGTCTTTGAACCATCGAGGTACTCACCATCTTTGTCGCGGGCCGTCATCGCGTACACTGAACCAGTGCCGACTGGCGGGGCGGTCATGGCAGGTGTGATACCGGTAGCCATGTAGAAGAAGTACGTCCGGTCGTCGAGAATACGCGCGCCATCCTCTAGGAACAAATAGCTTTGACGCTGGAACGGCGAATTCCATTGACGATCTTCATAGAAATACACGCCCGGATCGCGTGAGGCGTATGTGATGGCACGCGCTGTTGCGTTTGCGATGGCGGCTGCTTCTTTGAAGATGCCCTTCATTCTGGCATCCGGTTCGAACGGTTCGCCTTTCTTGATGCCAATGGAAGCAAATGTCCCAACAATTTCCGGATCAAAAGCGCCGACCGGATTGTTATCCAAAGCTACATGAATCTCCTCGAAGAAGTCTTCGTTGTTGGCATGGACAGTGTTGTGCTGAACGCCGGAGATATTGATGAAATTCTCTGGTGGCGGATTATCGGCTGCGCTGAGCGGATAGATATTCAATCCGGCCTTGATCTCTGCAACTGGTCCTGTTGTGTCACCATCTGCTCCGGGGGAACGACGCAGCAGCAACCAGTGTTCATTTGTTCTTGTACGAAGTTCAAAATACCCTTCTGGCACTGCAGTTTCATCGTCGTGATGCATCAACAGGTATTTCCCGCCTTCGCCTTTGTCTGCACCAAGCGCGCCAATATCGGCGACGTAGTCGAACCCGGCATCGTCCAACAGACCCAACATGCCTGCCGGCACCTCGATGACCATCGGGCCTTCGGAGATATCAACGTTGGAACCAACGTAAATTGTCGTTGTGTTTGGCGTCAGCCAGATTGATCTGGCATCCAATAAGTTCTCTGCAATGACGACATCATTTGGTTGTGCGCCTACATCTTCATAACCTTGGAACATTCCACGCAGAGACGCGATTTTCATGCCATCAAGAAAAGCAGTAGTTGCGCGCATCAAGTCCAGATTGTCGAAGACTTTCTCAACCGTAGCTGGTGAAGGCATGCCATCGAAAAACTCAAGTGTGCCAAGTGTCTCTGTTTCCACTCTATCCGGTGTCAAAACGTTTTCAGGTACTATTGCAGCAAACTCTCTGTCGGATTGGGGAGGCAATGCGACTTGTTCGTTTGTACCCTCATTCTGTTGTATCATGTCTTCGTTCAACAAAACGAACTCCACGCGCCGGTTCAGCGCGCGTCCTTCTTCGGACAAGTTCGAGGCGACAGGCGCGATTGGACCTGCGCCCATGGCGACCAGACGTTCCGCTGCGACGTTGTAGGGTTCGCCCATCAGTGCATTGCGTACGGCCGCCGCACGGCGCTCAGCGAGGTCAATGTTGTAAGCAAAGTCACCCACCGAGTCCGTATGGCCCACGATCGCCAGTCGCATTTCAGGCAGCGTCGCCATCGCGCTGGCAACTTTGAACAACACCTCTGGGGACGTGCCGGTCAGCGCGTCACTGTCGGTCTCAAAAAAACCGCCGCTCATTGAGACGCGACCATCTTCGCGCAAAGCGGACACAACCGCTTCATCTGTCAGTTCACCGACCGCTCGTGCTCTTTCTTGGCCAAATTGTTGCGCATGAAGTGGTCCCGTAGTGACTGCGAGTGCAATCGCAATCGCTGTCATACAAGTCTTTACGTTTCTCATTTTGCTTCTCCCATTTTTGCCTTTGTGCGCTTTTCGCGACTTGGCACTTTAGTGTTTGTTTTGGAGAGACGGCGTCCCGAGGTATACACCGCCTCTCCAATTGCTGACCAATTGGTTGGTGCCAATACCGGTCAGTGTCCGAATTCAATTGCCAAAAAGTTCAGCTACTCGACCTTCTTGAGATCTCCGAGCATCCAGCCGCTTTCCAGCCAGCCCTCTTCAGGGCCGTAGAGGCGGAACAGGAGGAAGTAGGGCTCGGTGGTTGGGATCCAGTTGCTTTCCATGCCCTCTGGCGCTTCAGGCCCGAAGTAGATGTCGTAAGAACCATCTTCGTTTGCTTGCATCGTGTCGGTGTCGCGCTCTGAAAGTCCCACAGGATCGACGTTGCGGATGAAACTCTTGGTCTCCATCGAATAGACAATGACTGACCAGAAATCCTCGGCGGGTGTGTCTGCTGGCACGTTCAGCTTGTAAGTCTGATTGTGGTCATACATCTCACCTTCGCTGTCGCGCAGCCCAGTTAAGTAGAACGTCCCGCCGCCAAGTTTTTTCGGCAAATAGGTAATCCAGAAATAGCTTCCGCCCGCACGGGCATCGACAAGCACCTCGGTTTCGGTTTCGTACGGGAAACCTGCTTCAGGTTGACCCTCAGCGAAGTCCCAGATCAGCCATTGGCTTTTCATATCCCCGTTTTCATCCACCCAAAGCGGTATCATCGCCTTACCGGGTGTTACGAAGTACTTCTGCATCGAGGCATAGGCCAACAACAGCCCCTCTTCCATCGCCTGTAGCTGCTGTTCCGTTGGTTCGAACGGCTTACCTTTCTCAATGCCAAGGTCCTTAAGAAGGTTCACCATGACCTTATCTTGAGGGCGGACCGGATTGTTCTGGACGTAGTCGTTTAGGTCCTGAAAGAAGGTTTCGTTGTAATAAGGCAGCGAGTCGTAGGGTACTTCCGACGCTTCGTGATAGGTGTTTGGCGGTGGGTTATCGGCCTCCGAAAGGTAATAGACCTTGATTGTCTGCGCATATTCCGCGGCATCTGCATCTGTTCCCCCATTGGTCAGCTTTGGACGGAATGAAAATCCGTACTCATAGGTGTCAGTCTCAAACGGAAAATACCCAGCTTCGGTCAGTTCCTCGATCGACATGTCACCGTCATAGTCGGGTGGTAGCATGAGATATTTACCACCCTCTCCTTTGTCGAACCCGTCCGGACCAACATCGGCAATCGGCACGTCCCAAGCGTTCACAATCGTACCGAAGTAATTAACCTTGTCGGTTGCCGCCGGGACCTCGATCACCAACGGCCCGGGCTCAGACGTCATCGAGGCCCATGCGTAAGCTGTCACATCATTGGCCGTCAGAAACCCGTGTTTGGAGTCGAACGGTTTATTAAGGTACACAATGTCGTTGTAGTCTCCGCCCAGATCGCGGCGAATACCTTTCGGGAAATCAATCATACCAGCGGCGGGCATTCCCCAGATTGCGGTTTGTGTCGCGCGCTGGACCATAATTTTGTATTCGATGTCTTCGACCTGCGCCGAGCGCGCGAGGATGTCGCCTGTGTCGTTAAATTCCTGCGCCTCGACCTGAGCAGCGACGCTGCCGACGCAAACGGCCGCAACCAAACACTTGGTCGATAAGTTTGTGAACAATGTGCCCATCTGTTTCATTCGTGACTACTCCCTTGAGATTTTTGGGAGACTTGCACATCCGGAACGCAGATGCGTATCATTTCACGACAGATGTTTCTTTGGGGATCTCAATGACGCTACCACCGATGATTTCAGCGAAGGCGCTCGGCGCGATGCCGCAGTTTGTCTACGAGGTCGCCGGTGAAAAACGATTAGAGAAGGCCATGGAGGCCGCTGACCTTCCGCATCACTTTATCGAAGAACGGTCGGGGTACATTTCTGAGCATTCATTGGCGACATTCGTCGAGCAGGCGGCTCGATCGGCGGGCCATCAAAACATTGGCTTGCTTTGGTCTCCTTACCTAACAGTCGCAGACTACGGGCTTTGGGGAGAGTATGTCCTGTCCGCGCCTACGTTGGGAAACGCACTACGTCGCGCAACATCAGTTATGCCTTTCCACTCATCAGTTGATCGCGCATGGCTGGAAGCCTCTGGCCGACGCTCGCGCTACTGCTACAAATTCGGAATGCCGGAGCACCCCGCTTATGCTGATATAGCTTTTTCCGCGATCGGCGTTTTCCTGAGTATTTTTCGCGAGTACTTAGGGAGGGGATGGACGCCTACCGCAGTTCTCTTGGATTTTGCAAAAGTACCGAACTCGGTCGAAGTCGAGGACACATATGGGTGTCCCATAGTTTGGAACGCACCAAGGTTAGGTGTGGAATTCGAAAGCTCATTGTTTTTGGTCGAGAACAGAAGGCAATATCGTGTTCGCGGTTTTGTGACGGTTGACGATGTTGCGAGGGAACGCGTCGGTGGTCCACCTGAAACAATAGCTGGTCAGGTTGCCGCAATAGCCCGACAGCAACTCCACCACAAAGAAATCTCGGTTGACGCAACAGCTCGCGCACTCGGGCTTGGTGTTCGCACTCTTCAAAGGAAGCTAGATGAAGAAGGCGCGCAATTCCGTCGCATAGTAACCGATGTTCGCGTAAGCCGGGCGAAAGAGTTACTTTCATCGCAGTCTGGCACCATCGCCGATATTGCTACTGCGCTGGGATACGAGACCGCCAACAACTTCAGTCGTGCATTTAAGACCGCCACTGGCGTCTCGCCATCTGAGCACCGAATACTTGGGCGCGATAGGTTCTAAACCGTCTGAAAATGCTTTAGCACCACCGACGGCTTTGTCCGCTGAACGGTCGTATATCTGGACTATCTCGAACGTCCGGACTCGGCAGAAGCAGTCAATCGCAGAAAACGAACAGGAGTCACCGTGCGCCACCAAGGCGTTACTGCGTCGTTTTGGGTGTTCGTTGCAGCAACCACGCAACTCAACCAGACACAGTCCGCCAATCTAAGTGTCGCGTAGCCAACTGAACTGAGGGCACGTCCATCTGCCGGTGTTCGCGAGCGGCTTCTCGCCACCTTTGATCCAGCCATTCCGCAAGTCGTATGGCTTCGCCGTAACGTCCAGTCGCCTGTAACCACGCCGCTGCGTCTCGTAAGGACATGATGACTCGGTTGTTCGAGATGCGCTTTGCGGGCGGTCCCTTACCTCTCGCTCGAGACATTCGAAGTGTGTTTGGCTTAATCCCAGTAACCCGGCAGAATTCATGAGCGTAGATGGTGCCGTCGTATCGGATCATCTGGGTTAGCGTAGGGGCAGAAGCGATTGCAGCACCTGAGTGCCCGGCTGAACTCGGCGCGTGGCCTGTCGCTGTATCGCTGACGCTCTCTGTTCTTGGCATCTTGCCTCCTGCCTTCGAAGGCTCTGGTTGGATCTGATCAACTGGGTGCAATGGTATCATCAGTCGGCATGATTGCCATGCTTGGCCGCTAATGATCCGACATATCCAACTTATCCAACTTGAATAAGATATTGACCGATAACTATCCCTCCCATGGAGTAGTAATTCTCTTACGCAACTTCGTACTTATGTCTTCCAAGTTGGATATGTTGGATAGAAAATGGACCACAATACGCGGTAGAGGCAGACACGGTAATGCAGTGTAAGCCATTGTCCCACAACACTTTTATATTGACATCGGATGAAACATCATACACCATGAAGACACCGCACTTCAAAGTGTGAGATGCCTCTCGGGTCAGGCTCGAAGGCCATAACCGCAGGAAACTGCGAGACCAGCATGTGACACTATCGATCACTGCGGATTCACCAATAATCAGAAGCCGGGGCGAGGTGCTGTTGTATCTCCGCCGTTAGAAAGGAATTCGCCATGAACGCGAAGACTTATTCAATCGATGAATTCTGCCATGTCTTTGGTCTTAGCAGATCGTCGTTCTACCGACTGCGGAAAGCCGGATTGGGTCCGCGTGTTGCCCGGATCGGGGGCCGTGTAGTCGTTCCCGCTGCCGCTGCTGACAAATGGCTGGCTCAGTACACTGAAGCTGCAGTCTAAAAGAAACCCGCCAACTCTAGATGAGCAGCGGGTCAGGTCACGTCTGAGACAAAAGTAACCAGAAACTTCTCGCTATTCAACTTCAGTTGGCCCCGGGAAAGGGACCAAAATGGCCAAGCTTCCTGAAACCAGGGAAGAGGTTATCTTCTACATGAACCGACGGTATGCGATCGTGCCAGTAGGTGGAAAAGTCTTCATCGTCGAAATCGCGGAAGATCCAGTTCTGAGACGCAAACGAGTCAATTTCTTTAGTGAGCGCGCCTTACGCCTAAAGCTCTCAAACCGGGTTATTGAGGTGTACAGGAATGGACGCACCGAACCCGACTATGTGTCTTGGGTTGATGTCTGGCTAAACAGCGGAAATCGGCGGCAATACCGGGGCGTCGTATTCGATCCACAACATGGGCATAACAGCTTTCTTAATTTATGGTTTGGCTTCTCGGTTGAACCTAAATCCGAAGATGCGAGCAGATTTCTCTCTTTTGTGCGAGAGGTCATCTGTAGTTCTGACGAACAAGCGTATCAGTATCTCATGTCGTATTTCGCACACATGGTACAACGGCCACGTGAACTACCAGGCACGGCTATCGTCCTACTTGGAAGCCAAGGCGTAGGCAAAGGCTTTTTTATGCAGCAAATGGGTGCGCTTGTTACGAACCACTACGTCCAGATAACACAGGCAAAACACTTGACCGGAAGCTTTAATGCGCATCTGGCCAATGCGTTGCTTGTGTTCGCCGACGAGGGATCGTTCACCCGCGCATACGCGGCAAACATACTGAAGTCCCGCATCTCAGAACCAACGTTCATGATGGAACAGAAAGGGATCGACGCAGTGCCTGTGGCCAATTTTATGCGATTGGTAATTGCAAGCAATGAAGAGCATGTTATTCGCGCGCAATTTGCGGAGCGTAGATATGCTGTTTTGAGCGTGTCCGACGAAAAGCAAGGAGACACAGCCTACTTCGCCGATCTGGCTCGTTTCATGGAAGATGGTGGACGAGGGGCCCTTATGCGGGTTCTATTAGATTGGGATCTGTCGGATGTGGAAATAAGGACGGTGCCAAAAACGCGTGCGTTGGTCGAGCAAAAGATGCTCTCCATGACCGAGCTTGAGCGATGGTGGTTCGAACGTTTGCATGCTAGCGTCCTTCCGGGCTATTCCACTGGATGGCCTCGGCAGATTTCGATCCGCAGCGTTATGAATGACTTTGAAGACTTTTGTAATGGCATGCGTGCTCGTGGAAGAAGCCTCGAAACTCAGGTCGGTAAGTTCTTGAAACGCGTGGTGCCTGGAATTGAGAACACCCGACCGGGTGGAACACGCAGCTACGTCTTCCCATCGCTGGCTGAGTGTCGGGCCGCTTTCGACCGAGCGACAGGTGTTTCGTGGGATTGGCCGAACGAAGATGAAGAGAAGTAAAACTCGTCATAAAACTGGGGCGGCGCTTAACTCGCTGCCCCAGAAAATATCAAACAACGGAATGCATGTGCAGCTTCGCAACAATGTCATCGGTCTGTAGATGAACATATCGCTGAAGCATCTGCAGTGATCTGTGGCCGCTGACCTGCTGGACCTCGATCAGCGACAATCCGTGTTCAACCAACCTACTGATGGCTTCATGCCGCAAGTCATGAAATCGCAAGTCTTCGGCATGGGCGCGTCTGCGTAAGCGATCAAACCCCTGTCGCACACAGTCGCCGCTCAGTGGAAATACGCGATCATGGTTGCGCGACATTGCCAATAAGGTTTCGACGGCAACGGGCGACAAGGGCACCGTGCGAGCATGACCATTCTTGGTCTTTGGCAACAGTGCCGTGCATCGTTGCAGATCAACGTACCGCCACTCCATCGCGAGCAACTCGCCTCGACGCATGGCAGTCTCAACCGCTAGCACAAGAAGCGGACGAAGCAGCTTGTTGCGGTCTTGGTCACATGCCTGCATCAAGCGTGGCCACTCGCCAGCTTGCAGCCGTCGTTCCCTTCGATCATCAACGCGCGGTCGTTTGACCTGCTGGACAACGTTGATTGTTCCTGCCTCAAGAGAGTGGCCGACCGCACCCTGCAAAAGTGTCAACTCACGGACGACTGTACTTGAAGAGACTGCCGTCAGCCGCTGATCTCGCCATTTAGAAACTTGGGCCGCCGTCAACTCTGCAAGCCTCGCACGAGTGAATAACTCGTCACGCCGCAAGATGGCGTTGATGCTTGCCGTCTCGTTCGCGCAACTTCGATGCGATGGCACCACCTTGTCACGGAACGCAACCAGTGCGTCTGCAAGCGTGCGCGTGTCTGCTTCAACTGGCTTTGTGCTTGTCGGCTGGTGCAACTCGCCACGTTCTGCACGCATCTCGGCATCTCTGGCCCACTTAACTGCGTTGGCTCGCTTGGTGAACGACTTGCTTGCACTCTTGCCGTCCTTGCGCACCGTTGCCTGCCACTTGCCGCTTGTTCTCTTGTTGATCGTCGCCATCTCGCATCATCTCCTTTGTGCGATGAAGGGCGATCTGCGTGCAGCGATACGGCTGTCAGTGCAGCGGAGGCGCAGCGCACATACCTGTGACCAACTCCACTAAGTACGTGTAGTGCCTGCAAGTGCTTGATGTTGAGGTGATTTTATGGTGCTGCTGGAGAGAATTGAACTCTCGACCTCTCCCTTACCAAGGGAGTGCTCTACCTCTGAGCTACAGCAGCGCTGTGGGCGGGTGATTAGACTCAAACGAAACGGGGCGCAAGGGTGTCTGGACGGTTTTTTTCACCTCCTGTAGAGAAAGATCATGGCAGATAGAAATACACCCAAAAAACATGGCAAATCCGGGGATGCGCGCGAAGAGCGGCTGAAAGCGGCGCTGAAAGCGAATATGGCGCGGCGCAAGGCGCAGGCCAAGGCGCGCGCGACCCAAACCGACAAAGCCGATAAGGACGAGGGATAAGAGCAGATGGATTCGATTCTGGTGACGGGCAACGGGCCGCTGAACGGTCAGATTCCGATTGCGGGGGCCAAGAACGCGTGTCTGACGCTGATGCCCGCGACCTTGCTGAGCGAAGAACCGCTGACGCTGACCAACGCGCCGCGGCTCAGCGACATCAAGACCATGACCGCCCTGCTGCAATCTCTGGGGGCCGAGGTGTCTTCGCTGCAGGACGGGCAAGTGCTGGCGATGTCCAGTCACGACCTGACCAGTCATACGGCGGACTATGAGATCGTGCGCAAGATGCGGGCGTCGAATCTGGTTCTGGGTCCGTTGCTGGCACGGTTTGGAGAGGCCGTCGTATCGTTGCCGGGCGGGTGCGCGATTGGCGCGCGACCAATGGACCTGCATGTAGAAGGGCTCGAGGCGCTGGGCGCCGAGATTGAACTTGAGGACGGTTACCTGCACGCCAAGGCGCCCGGTGGATTGAAAGGCGCGGTGCATGAGATGCGCTTTGCCTCTGTCGGCGCGACTGAAAACATCGTCATGGCGGCCACGTTGGCCAAGGGGACCACAGTTCTGAAAAACGCCGCGCGCGAGCCCGAGATCGTGGATCTGGTCGAATGTCTGCGCAAAATGGGTGCGCAAATCTCGGGTGAGGGCACCTCGACCATCGAAATTCAGGGCGTGGATCGACTGCACGGCGCGACCCATCAGGTTGTGACCGACCGCATCGAGTTGGGCACCTACATGCTGGCCCCGGCCATCTGCGGTGGTGAGGTCGAGTTACTGGGTGGTCGGATGTCGCTGGTCGATTCCTTTGCCGAAAAGCTGGATGCCGCAGGTATCAGCGTATCGGAAACCGACAAGGGTCTGAAAGTGGCGCGCAAGAATGGGCGCGTGCGAGCCGTGGACGTGATCACCGAACCGTTCCCGGGTTTTCCAACCGACCTGCAGGCACAGATGATGGCGCTGATGTGCACGGCCGAGGGCACCTCGGTTCTGGAGGAACGTATCTTTGAGAACCGCTTCATGCACGCACCCGAACTGGTGCGTATGGGAGCGAATATCGAAGTGCACGGCGGGACGGCCACGGTGACTGGTGTGGATCAGCTCAAGGGCGCGCCGGTTATGGCGACGGATCTGCGGGCCTCGGTCTCGTTGATTCTGGCGGGGTTGGCGGCTGAAGGCGAAACAACGGTCAGCCGGGTCTATCATTTGGATCGCGGATATGAACATGTGGTGCGCAAGCTGGAAGGTGTGGGTGCCAAAATCGAACGGATCAAGGGCCAATGACAGACGCAAGTTTTCACGACGGGCGTGAGGCCCCGCTGAACCTCGGCGCCGAGGATTCAGATGACCTGCAGGTGATTTCGACTCTGACGCAGGACGCCGTTTTTCCGGTGACCGAGATGACATGGCAGCCGTCGCAGCGCCGGTTTGGCCTGCTGCTGAATCGCTTTCGCTGGGAGGACAAAGACGCCGCTACCCGCCGGGGGCGCGCATTCGAGCGTGTGCAGTCGGTGCTGGTGTTCGATTCGGTACTCGCGGTGGCCAGCCAGGGTGTCGACCGCAGCGAAAAGGACATGGTGATGTCCCTGCTGTCGGTTGATTTCGAAGCAGGCGAGGATGGTGCAGGCCAGATCATCCTAACGCTGGCAGGGGACGGCGCGATCCGTCTGACGGTTGAGGCGATTGACGCCACGCTCAAGGATGTGACGCGCCCCTATCAGGCCCCGTCGGGGCAGGCACCGCACCATCCGGAATAAGCGCGGCATATCGCAGGCGTTCTCCGGACCTCCGGCGGGGCTGGAGTTGCGTCGTGCGACCGTATTTGACGTGTTCGATCTGAGCCGAGTTCTGATCCGCTCGATCACCCAGCTTTGTCAGGCGGACCACCGGGATGACCCGCAGGCCATCGCGAAATGGACGGCGAACAAGGACCCGGTGTCGATCCGGGACTGGATCAGGGATGGAGCGCAGATTTGGGTAACCGAACGTGCAGGGCAGGTGGCTGCCGTGGGTGGCTTGCGCGAAGATGTGATCACGCTGCTTTATATCGACCCGGATCACACCGGGCATGGCATCGGGACGGCTTTGCTTCATCAACTGGAACAGGAATTGATCGTATCAGGCCACACCGAAGCCCGGCTTGAGGCGACACAAACGGCGCAGGCGTTTTATCGACGGCACGGATGGCAGGCCACCGGGCAATGCGGCGCGCGCGGTGACGTTTCTTGTTTCGCCATGCGCAAATCGCTGCATCCGGCCAAGAAGGGTTGAGGCCAGTCCTTCCCGGCGATATGTCCCGATCAAACGCCCCGGAGAGCCAGACCATGCCCGTTTTTCTCGATACCTCGTCGCCCGAGTTCGAAACTGCCTTTCAGACACTGTCGTCGGCCAAGCGAGAAGACAGCCCGGATGTGGATGCTGTCGTAGCGGACATCATTGAGGATGTGCGCAACCGGGGTGACAAGGCGGTTATTGAGCTGACGGCGAAATTCGACCGGCTGGAACTGACGCCTGACACGTTGGCCTTTTCCGCGGATGAGATTGCGGCAGCAGTCGCGCAGGTCTCGGACGCCGACCGTGCCGCGTTGGAATTGGCCGCCGAGCGCATCCGCGCCTATCACGAAAAACAGATGCCCGAGGATGTCCAATGGACCGACGCCGCCGGAGCGACCCTGGGATGGCGCTGGTCGGCGGTCTCGGCGGCGGGGCTTTATGTGCCGGGTGGTCTGGCCTCTTACCCGTCTTCAGTTCTGATGAATGCAATCCCGGCCAAGGTGTCTGGGGTCGAGCGGCTGGCTATTACGGTGCCGACACCGGACGGGCAGGTGAACCCTTTGGTCCTGCTGGCGGCGCAATTGTCGGGCGTGGATACGATCTATCGCATCGGTGGTGCGCAGGCGATTGCGGCGCTGGCCTATGGCACCGAGTCCGTCGCGCCGGTGGACAAGATCACGGGCCCCGGCAACGCCTTTGTCGCCGCCGCCAAACGCCGGGTTTTTGGCAAGGTGGGCATCGACATGATTGCGGGGCCGTCCGAAATCCTTGTTATCGCGGATAAGGATAACGATCCCGACTGGATCGCGCTGGACCTTCTCAGCCAGGCCGAGCACGACGAAAGCGCGCAGTCGATCCTGATCACCGATGATGCCGGGTTTGGGCAGGCGGTGGCAGAGGCCGTCGAGAAACGTCTGAAAACCCTGCAGCGCCGTGCCATCGCCGGGGCAAGCTGGCGCGATTTCGGCGCGGTGATCACCGTGCGCGATCTGGATGAGGCTGCAGCGCTGTCAAACCGCATCGCCCCGGAACACCTCGAGCTTTGCGTTGCGGATCCGGTCGCGCTCAGCCAGAAAACCATCCATGCTGGCGCGATCTTTCTGGGTCAATACACGCCCGAAGCCATCGGAGATTATGTCGGCGGCCCTAACCATGTGCTGCCTACGGCGCGGTCGGCTCGGTTTTCCTCCGGCCTCAGCGTGATGGATTTCCTCAAACGCACCACACTCAGCCAGATGACGCCCGAGGCACTGCGGGCCATTGGTCCCGCGGCGGAGCAACTGGCGCAGTCCGAAAGCCTCGAGGCGCATGGGTTGTCGGTGACGGCGCGGCTCAAGCGTCTGAACGGCTGATGTGGCGTGAAGGCGCAGGAATTATGGCTATCTGTGCGTTGCCGAACGAAAGACGTTGATATAGGTCTGTGCAGACCCGAAAAACTGTGACCGTTAAGATGACCCGCATTTCGCATATCGAACTTGATGACCGTAACCTGCCTCCGCCGACCCCCGAGATCGAGCAGGAGCGCAAGGTTGCCATCTATGATCTGCTGGAAGACAACAGCTTTGCGCTGCCCCAGCGCGAAGATCGGGCGATACCGGACGGTCCGTATCACGTTCAGCTGTCGATCCGCGACAAGCGGCTGGTGTTTGACGTTGCCACTGAGGCCGAGGAAAAAGCGGCCGAATTCCATCTGTCTTTGGGTCCGTTCAAACAGGTGGTCAAAGATTACTTCCAGATCTGCGAAAGCTATTTCAACGCGGTCAAGACCCTGCCGCCCAGCCAGATCGAAACCATCGACATGGCCCGGCGCGGCATCCACAACGAAGGCAGCCGCGTGCTGCAGGAGCGGTTGGAAGGAAAAGCGGATATCGACACCGACACCGCTCGCCGCCTGTTCACGCTGATCTGCGTGCTGCACTTCGGGGGCTGACGGGTGACGCCTCTGCCGCAGTCGGTTCTGTTTTGTTGCGACCACAACTCGGTCCGGTCACCGATGGCCGAAGGCATCATGAAAAAGTTCTATGGCACTGGGACCTATGTGCAATCTGCCGGCGTGCGCAACGACTTTGAAATTGACGGGTTCTGCATTTCGGTCTGCCAAGAGATCGATGTCGAGCTTTCCCGCCACAGAACGCGCTCGTTTGATGAAATGCAGGAATGGGGCGATGACCTCAGCTCCTTTGACTTGGTGGTTGCCCTGTCGCCCGCCAGCCAGCGAAAAGCGCTGGAACTGACTCGGATTTTTCACCTGGATGTCGATTATTGGCCAATAATGGACCCTACCGGGCTGGGCGAGAATCGCGAAGAGAAGTTACATCACTACCGACAGACCCGCGATCAGATCATTGGGCATCTGAAAGAACGTTGGGGCGAACCTACGGAGTGACCATGAACCAGACCGTCAAAGCATATTTTGAGGCTTTCAACGCAGGCGATGTCGATGGAATGTTGGCCTGTCTGTCCGACGACGTGGCCCATCACGTAAACGAAGGCCAGATCCGCGTCGGTAAAGAGAAATTCACCGCCTTCTGCGATCACATGAACCGCTGCTACCGCGAGAACCTGACCGATATCGTGGTGTTCGAGGCCGAAGGTGGCACCCGCGCGGCGGCCGAGTTCATCGTGAATGGGACCTATCTGGAAACCGATGAGGGCCTGCCCGAGGCGCATGGTCAGGCCTATCGTCTGCCCGCCGGGTCGTTCTTTGATCTGAAGGACGACAAGATCACCCGCGTCACCACCTTCTATAACCTTGCCGACTGGACCAAGCAGGTCTCGAATGGCTGAGGCCACCGCCGTCCGCCCCCTGACCGGAGTGGCGCTTGAAGCTGCTCTGGACGATGTGGCCCGTTTGCGGATCGAAGTGTTTCGGGCGTGGCCGTACCTGTATGACGGTGATCTGGATTATGAACGCAAGTACCTGCAGTCCTATCGCGACAGCGACAAGGCGATTGTCGTCGGCGCCTTTGATGGAGATCGCCTGATCGGGGCCTCAACCGGGGCCCCTCTGACCGATCACGCCGATGATTTCGCTGCCGCCTTTGAAGGAACCGGGCTGGATCTGTCAAAGATTTTCTACTGCGCAGAGTCAGTTCTGCTGCCAGACTATCGGGGGCAGGGTGTTGGCCACAAATTCTTCGACCTGCGCGAAGCCCACGCCCGTCGCCTCGGTTTTTCCAAATGTGCATTTTGCGGCGTTCAGCGTCCAGCGGATCATCCGATGCGGCCGGAGAGCTATCGACCACTTGATGCTTTTTGGCGCGCGCGGGGTTATGAGCCTCTGTCCGGTGCGGTAGCACAGTTTTCATGGAAGGATATCGGCGAAGAAGGGGAAACGCCCAAGCCGTTGCAATTCTGGATCAGGGATTTGTGAGTTTTACCGGTTCGCCCGACGAACAAAACGCCCCCTTTGTTGAGCGCGATTGCCATGTTCATTC
This sequence comes from Ruegeria sp. CH8, assembly GCF_056536985.1. Taxonomy (NCBI): domain Bacteria; kingdom Pseudomonadati; phylum Pseudomonadota; class Alphaproteobacteria; order Rhodobacterales; family Roseobacteraceae; genus Ruegeria; species Ruegeria sp. CH8. Next base: position 102,823 of record NZ_JBQFQR010000008.1, read on the forward strand.
GGATGGCAGCCAAATTCGTGTGACTTCCTGCCAGCTATCTTGCGAGTATCCTGTTCGTCCCCACGTTGGCTTCAAATTGATGAGGCCGATCCATGATTGATGACGAACCACAGCCCGCCGACTACTACGACACGCGCAATATCTGGACGCTTGATCCAACATCGGCTGATAAGCAAGTCCACGACAGGTTTGCCGCAGAAGTGGCCAACCTTGTGCACGTATTGGATGACAACAAGCCGATGTTGTCCCGGGACGTTTACGCGAGGTTTTTTGGCTCATTGTTGGAGATGTCTCGCGTGCTGGGAGAATATGAAGAGGGTTGGAGCCGCAGGTTGTGAGCTCCTAATGCCTCGGGAACTCATGATTGCCCAAGACGTTTCGAATTCCGGGAAATTGGCCTGTACAGTCGGTGAGGTCACCTTCTAATGTCGCGCAAGATTTTCTTGCAGGGACGTAAATATGAAAGTCGCAACCGCTGCATATGATCTCGACTGGCTCGACAGTTGGGCGCAGTACGAGGACAAGCTGGACCGCTGGGTTTCTGAGGCCGCAGTGCAAGGGGCTGAGTTGCTGGTCTTCCCCGAATACGGCGCAATGGAATTGTCTACCTTGGATGGGGCCGAAGTTGCGGGCGATCTGGAGCGTTCCATACGCGCAGTTTCGGACCGGATGGAGGCAGCGCAGACCCTGCATCAGCGCCTTGCGCAGGAATACAGAACCTACATTCTGGGCGCATCGGCTCCGGTCGTGGATGGCTCGGGTCGCCCTGTGAACCGCGCCGCGTTCTATGCGCCGGATGGCGGACAGGATCATCAGGATAAACAGATCATGACCCGGTTCGAACGCGAGGATTGGGATATCTCGCCCGGGGGGCCGCTGAAACTGTTCGACACCGCTTTGGGCAAGATCGGTGTCCTGATCTGTTACGACAGCGAGTTCCCCCTGCTAGGTCGGGCTCTGCAGGAAGCCGACTTGATCCTCGTCCCATCCTGCACCGAGGCATTGGCCGGCTACTGGCGCGTTCGTATCGGAGCGATGTCGCGTGCATTGGAAAATCAATGTGTTACGGTGATGGCCTCTCTGGTCGGCAACAACGACTGGTCAGAAGCGGTGGATATGAACACCGGTGCTGGCGGCGTTTTCGGCCCGCCCGACAAGGGCTTTCCCGCGACCGGAGTGCTGTCCGAGGGCACCCTGAACCTGCCCGGCTGGACCTATGCGGATGTCGACTTGTCGGCCATTGCAGAAGTCCGTGCCGGCGGAAATGTGCTGAACCGAACCCATTGGGAGGAGCAATCCCCCAGAGTCGATTCAGTCACAATATCCCCCCTTTAGGTGATTCCGCCCTTGAAATAAGCCGAAAATGGGCTCATTTAAGCGCACATCCCCGTGGATTCTGCGGGTGCAACGTAATGATGGAGACAACATGGCCAAGGAAGATACGCTCGAATTTCCCGGTGTCGTGAAGGAACTCCTGCCTAATGCGACGTTTCGGGTCGAGCTGGAAAACGGCCATGAGATCATCGCACATACGGCAGGCAAGATGCGCAAAAACCGCATCCGCGTTCTGGCCGGCGACAAGGTTCAGGTCGAGATGACCCCCTATGATCTGACCAAGGGTCGGATCAACTACCGCTTCAAGTAACGCCTGCCGCAATGGCGTTTATCTTAGGATCGGGCAGCCCAAGACGGCTGGACCTGCTTGTCCAGCTTGGCGTGCAGCCCGATGCCATCCGCGCCCCTGACATCGACGAAACGCCTTTGAAGGGCGAGTTGCCCGTGCCCTATTGCAGCCGCATAACGCGGGCAAAAGTGCAGGCGGTTCAAGCGGATAGCGACGATGTAACCCTCTGCGCAGATACTACTGTTGCGCTGGGCCGTCGCATTCTGGGCAAGCCCGAAGATGTGGGGCAAGCGGCTGAGTTCTTGCATGCTTTGTCCGGTCGGCGGCACCGTGTGATCACCTCGGTCGCCGTGCGGCGTGGAGATCGAGTGCTTCAGCGCGACGTGGTTTCTCAGGTCAAGGTTAAGCGCCTGTCAGACGTGGAAATTAACGCCTATCTGACCACCGAAGATTGGCAGGGCAAAGCCGGTGCATATGCCATCCAAGGCCCGGCGGGCGCGTTCATTCCCTGGATTTCCGGTTCGTTCACCGGCATTGTTGGCCTGCCCCTGTCTGAGACCGCCGCCCTTTTGCAAGGTATCGGCTATCCCCTATATCGTGAGGCATCATGAAGGGTCGCACCATCGTTCTGGACCATATCGACAACCGCGAAGCCGCTGCCTTGATGGTAGATGGCAGGCTGGACGACTTCCTGATCACCGCAGACGCCCCCGCGCCGGGCACGATCTATCGCGCCCGCGCCGACCGCCCGGTCAAAGGGCAGGGCGGCATGTTCCTGACAACCCCCGACGGCCCCGCCTTTCTGCGGCAGGTCAAGGGGCTGGCTCCCGGTGCGCTGATGCTGGTGCAGGTGACGGGTTACGCCGAGCCGGGCAAGGCGCTGCCGGTGACTGACCGCATCCTGTTCAAAAGCCGCTATGCGATTGTCACGCCTGATGCGCCGGGTTTGAACATTTCGCGCTCCATCCGTGATGAGGATGAACGCGACCGTCTGCTCGAGATCGCGCATGAAAGCATGGATGGCTGCGACTATGGCCTGATCCTGCGCTCATGCTGTGCAGGAGGGGATGCGGGTGAGATTGCCGAAGACATCAGCGCCATGCTTGGCCATGCCGATCAGGTCCTGAACGATCCGGGAACTGAGCCTGAACTGCTGCTTGAAGGGGACGGTCCGCACGTATTGGCTTGGCGCGACTGGACTGATCCGGCCGAGGTCGTGACCCAAGCCGGAGGTTTCGAGATGCAGGGCGTGCTCGACGCACTGGACGTGGTGCGCGGGATCGCCGAGCCGCTTCCGGGCGGAGGGCATCTCTTTATCCAGCCCACACGCGCGCTGGTTGCCGTGGATGTGAACACCGGGTCCGATACGTCCCTGTCCGCCGGAACCAAAGCCAATTTCGCCTGCGCCAAGACGCTGGCCCGCGCGCTGCGCGTGCGCGGCCTGGGCGGGCAAATTACGGTGGATTTGGCCCCCATGCCCAAGAAAGACCGCCGAGGCTTTGAATCGGCCCTGCGCGCCGCGTTTAAGGCGGACGGGATCGAAACCACTCTGGCTGGTTGGACCCCGTTGGGCCACTATGAACTGCAGCGCAAACGTGGCCGCATCCCTTTGACGGAGGTGCTGAAATGAGCTGTCCGATTTGCGGTGAAGATACGGTCATCAGGTTCCGCCCGTTCTGTTCCAAACGCTGTGCTGACATTGACTTGGCCAAGTGGCTGAACGGGTCCTATGCCGTTCCGTCGCAGCGCGAAGAAGACCTGGACATAGATGTCACCGAGGGCAAAACCGAGCAATCGCGCCCACATTAAAAAAATGTCAAAAAGCCTCTGGACACTGCCTGTGGCAAGTCATAGAAGGCCTCCACCCAACGATAAACATCGTTCCCGTGCCCGGGTAGCTCAGGGGTAGAGCAGTGGATTGAAAATCCTCGTGTCGGTGGTTCGATTCCGCCCCCGGGCACCATTTAAGCACTTGATTTTTATCAATATTCAATTTTGAGCCTCTCATGGTTTGACAGTTTTCTTGAAGGGTTTGACAACTCTCGATCTGCGTTCGTTCTCCTTTTCTAGTGCTTCCATCGTGATCCGGTTGCGGTCCGCGAGGTTGGCGGACCGGGAATAGTGACGGGCCATAGATGGGGTCTTTTGCCCCAGCAGGTCCGCAATCTGGCGTTCCTCAAGCCCTGCCTCGCGCGGTGTCGTGGCCACGGTATGCCGCAGCCCCGTGAATGTCAGGCCGGGTTGCACAACGCCCTCAGCTTCCAGCTTTTTCTTGAAACGGTACCAAACCGTCGAAAAGCCGTTGTAGGTCCAAGGCTTTCCGTTTGATGAGGCTAGGATGGTCACGGCGTCGTGCTTGGGCGCAGCATCCAGAGCCGCTTGCAGTGTCGGACCGATCGGAACGGCAACTTCCTGGCCCGTCTTGCCCCTGACGCCCCAGATCGTGTCGCCGTCTATCTTGCGACGGGTCAGCTTGAGCGCATCGGACGGATCAAGGCCGGTATTCATAATCAGCGCCACCGCCACTCGAACGTGCGGGGCAGCTCGATCCAGCACAACTGCGCGTTCCTCCACCGTCCAAGGCCGGTTGGCATAGGGCCGATTTTTCGGGCGCGGCTTGGGAATGACACCTGCCGCATAATCCCGGTCGATCAGACCGCGCGGAATGGCGTAGCGAAAAACTTGACTCAGGAAGGTGCGGACCATGTTTGCTCGCCACGAGCCAATCTTGCCCGCCGCTTTGTTATGGATGCCTGAAACAAGGGGCGTCGTGATTGCTGAAACAGGCGTGTCCTGGATTGGGTACAGGAAGTCAGCGCACTTGCGATAGTCGCGCTTGGTGGCGTCCGACAGATTGCCATAGTGTTCAGACTGGAAATAGGCATTGACCAGCCCGCCAAGGGTTCCCGGCTTAAGTGCTTGCACCTTCCTCGCCTCGGCAATGGCAGCAATGCGGGCGCATTCCGCAAAAAACTCAGCCGATCCTAATGGAGTCTTTTCCAGGTCGATCTTGTGACCCGTGGCGCGATGATAACAGCGCGGTTTCCCGTGCCGATCATCGAATATCTTGAAACCTCTTACCCTGACACGTGTCATTTCAACTTGCCAAGAATGACGTCCTGCGTTGCCATCTCGGCCCCTTCCTTCATTGCATCAATCCAATTGTCCAGATCGCGCTTGTCCCAAAGGACTGTGCCGGGCCGCATTTCAATTGGTTGGACGGGGCACTTTGTTTTGAAGAGCTTTGGAGGAAGTCCAGTGTAAACCGCCGCCTCAGACTGTTTCAGCATGCGTTTCTCATTAACGTTGATAGTGAGACTAGCGATAGCCACTGCTAGTGCCTCCCAAGTAGCTCGTTGTTCCATAGCGTTGACCAAGAGGTCCGTTCGGGGTCAATTTACCCCGAGGATCAATTGGCGTTTTTTTGGCCGGTTGGTTTTCTTCGACTACTTGTCGCATCATTCAGTGCCAAACTCTGATGCAATAGCCTCTATCTCACCAAACGAAATCTGGCGCTCGACGTGCATGCCTTCCATTTCAAATAGTCTTGACAGCCCTAACTGAGACCACGAGGTTGGGTTTCCTTCGAGTTCGTTTTTTTCATTTCGGTATGATGAGCCGGTGTGAAAAAAAATAATTCTAATCCGGCGTTTTTGAAAATCACATAAGCTGGTCTTTCATGGACGCTATATTTTAAGCTAAATATTGATATGTCTGAATCCACATTGACCCGATGCGACGACACGAAATCAAATAGGTAAACAAGGAAGTCTTCAGCGGTGTTTTCTCGCTTAAAATCGAGACGCTGAACTACACTTGCAGTTTCGATCTGTTCGAATTCATCATTCCGGAATTGACGGTAAATCTTAAAAGTATCGACTATTAGGTTTGGTGGGGCGCCTGTCATTAGAGCAAGCGTTAGCCTCGCCGCATCACGCGTTGTCATATCCGGTGCGTTCACGCCACGAGCTCCAGTCGTCAGAAAGCCTGCTTCACGGAGCTTCCTTGCAACAAAGTTGACCGTCGCTTGATCGATGCCAAGCGCACTTGATGTGATTTTTATGAGATGACCAGACTTCATATCCTAAATGCGCATTGCGCATATAGGATATGTCAATACACCTTTTGCCCGTCGTCAGAGTATTTTGGAGAACACAGGCTGTATCGTAGCGGAGGCTCTAGTTCGGTTTCTGTTGAAGTTTGGGCGGCAGCGGCTTGGCTCTGCAACTGCCGTAATCGGATTGTCTGCGTCTTGATCTCCTCTCTCATCTTCAGGATTTTCGCGCCGCGGCCATGATAGACGTCCGCTGGTGTCAGATTCACGAGGCTCTCGTGGTAGCGTTGGTTGTTGAGTGAGCGACGAAGGCACCGATCTGTCATTCGGGGCCGCCGGGTATGTAATAGTTTTCCAATAGCACTGGGCTTTTATGGTCTTTTATACGACTGCTTTGGGCTCGGAGCGGTCATTTAGCGAAATCTGCTCAACGTCTGCTTTGCGGACAGAGCTAACCTTCGTGCCGATGTTGTCAATCTCCGCAAACGGCCCAAAGCCGGCCTCCGGCAACAACCATCGGTGCTGTGATGCGGCCCATCAAACCGGACATTAGCCGCAGTTGCGAAGCCTGAGGGCAGATGAACTCACACAATGCGGGCAATACCGACATTTGAAACCTGTGCTCAGCAAGGTGAAATTCTACGTTTCTGAGGCCCATTAGGACACGACTGCCCACCCAGATGCGTTAGTCCTTAAACAGTTAATTGCCGAGGCTTGCCCCGCCGCAAATTGTGTACAAGATTGAAATATAGCCGACGTGCGACAAGGGCATCCTGCAAGACTGTCTTCCTGAGCAATACCAGATACATCAGCAAGCTCGTATAGCGGGTTTGTTGGTGGCTTTATCGTATCCAGGGTGGCGAAAATGACGCGGTCGAGATTGAAGTCATCTGGTACAGGAAATAAGCCACTCTTAAGAACGGCGCCCCAGATACCGATGCCGGTCTTGTCAGACTAAATTGGTTTGATGCCGTTTCAGTTGCATGTATTTTTTGTTTCGCGCCGCACCACAGAGTCTTTTTCTCTGCTGATTTTTTCATTCCCAGGTCCCCTCAAAAGGAACAACCAAGAAGGACGGCAGAATACGATTCCTCTGACCGTACCTTGCCGATGAAAGGGATGGCTAAGGAATAAATTCTTTCAGTACCCCAAACTTCAACGAACCCACGCTGGTACCTGTCAACGAATGCAGAAAAGCAACCAGGTTTTGAATTTCTAACTCCGTGAGTTGGACCGGAACAATGTCATTTTTTTTGCGTTGACGCTCCATTTCATAGTCGTCCTCCCAAACTAAGAAATCAGTTTTTTGCAACCATGGCACCTCAGGTAATGTAGCCATTTTAGGACTCCAGTTGTCTAGACTTGCCTGCGGATTTAGATGATGGCGAATGACGCTTTCAAGATTGGGGAAGGCGCCATTGTGACCGTAAGGCGCGGTCAGGGCAACGTTGCGCAACATAGGGGTGCGGAACCTATATGCATCCTCAAGGCGGTTGCTTTCACCCATGCGGCCTACATCCCGGACGAAGGGATCCCACTGCCTGGTGCGGCCCGGCCCAAAGGGCGGTAAACCCAAGGCATGGAACTTCTGATCTGACATGAGCGGTCCGGTGTGGCAGGTGGAGCAGCGTGCTTTGCCGTAGAAAAGATTCATCCCATCCAATTGAGCCGGCGAAAGGGCATTTGTGTCACCCGCGAGGTAGTAGTCAAATGGGCTGTCGGTGCTACGCCACTCTATCGCCATGAAAGCGGCCAGAGCATTGGCGATTTGCGTGATAGTGATGTCTTCAGTCGTCTCGATCTCATCAAAGGCGGCGACGATGGCCGGACCATAGCGTGGATCGGTGCGGACGCGTTTCGCCAGAATCGGCCAGCCTTTGTCAATACGATCATGCACCGCGCCTGTGACCTCATTCTCGGCCACATTGCCCGCCATTTCGAATTGTGAAGTCAGGGGAAACAGGGCCTGTGCCGCCAGCAGGGAATTCAGGCCCTCGGGCAGCCACTCCTGCGCTGGGGAATTGAAGCCGTTGCCGTAGACGTCTGAAATACTCAGCCTGCCGTCATGAAAGACGGTGTGAATTTCCTTGGCCCCAAGGTTCCATAGGCCCGGAGAGTTACGAGGAATACGTTTGCGTATTCTGTCTGCCCCGGTGCCGGGTGTGCGGTCCGGCCCCAACCCCTGTCCGCCTTCTCCTATGCCCAGTGATAGCCCGTCCGAGGTGCCGAAATCCGGGTGGTGACAATGGGCGCAGGTGATGTTGCGGTTGCCTGACAGGATCGGGTCGTAAAACAATTGATGACCGACAGCGGCCTGTTCCATATCAAAGGAGATAAAGTCATCATCGGTTAGCGGGCGCGGCAAATCCTGTGCCGCAGCGGCCCCAACCCACAAGAGAGCAACCATCCCATGCGTCAGCTTGTTTTCGCCCTTTGCGTATTTGCTTTTCCGGCTCTGGCGGAACTGGAGCAAGCGCGCGATATGATGGAAGCCGGACAGTTTGAAGCCGCGCGTGAGGAGCTTCTTCCAGCTGCGCGCTCGGGCAACGCCGAGGCAGAGGAGTTGATCGGCGTGATGTACGGGCTGGGTCTCGGGGTCGAGCAGGATTACGAACGGGCCTTTGAATGGTATCTGCGCGCCTCGATGAAGGGGCATCCGGGGGCGCAGTCGGGAGTTGGCTGGTATTATGAATTGGGTCTGGGCATGCCCGCACCGGATTTGGTGCGAGCCTATATGTGGTACACGCTCAGCGCCATTGGCGGCGACCCCGACGCGGCGATCAGCCTTGAGGAAGTGGTTAAGAAAATGTCGCCGGAGCAGATTCAAAGGGCCCATGTGCTGGTCAACGACTACAAAGGGTGGATGTACCCGTTTCGGTGATAGCCGGGCCGCAAAGCCCGACCCATACACTTAGTTCAGGTCCGCATCGCGCGAGGCGTTCACATCGGCCTCAGCCGCAGCAACCGCTTCGGTCAACGCACCAAAGATTTCGTCCCCGCGGGCGACGTTGGACTGGAACCAGTCATAAACCGGGGTTGCGGCCTCTTTGAACGCGGCCTTCTGATCGGGCGTCAGGACATAGAGATCTCCACCACCGGCGACAAAATCCTCGTAGGCCTGAATCGATTTGCGCTTAGGCGAGGCAAAGGTGGCCTGTTGCAGCGCATAGAAACCGTCGACGACGACGCGGCGCATATCCTCGGGCATCTCCTGAAACTTGGCGTTGTTCATCCACCACAGTGCGCCCATATAGGCATGGCCGTCCAGCGTGACATATTGCAGACCCGCGTCAGGGAATTTCATGCCCATAATGTCGGTGATGCCGTTCTTGGATCCCTCGACCACGCCGGTCTGGAAGCTGGTGAACAGTTCCGGCCATGGGATCGGTGTCGGCGAAGCTCCCAGAGCTTTGACCAGTTCCTGCGGCAGGTCGGCGACCACTGTACGGATTTTTAGACCTTCCATGTCGGCAGGCTCGGCGACGCGGCGCTGGGTGTTGGCGAAGTTGCGCCAGCCGCCGGTGTTGCCAATGGTCATCAGACGGATCGCGCCCCCAGAATCCTCCAGCGCCATGTTACGCATGGTGCGGGTGAAGTCACCGGACAGAACATGTTCGGCTATGCGGTCATCGGCCATCAGGTAGGGCAGGTCCAGAACCTGCACGTAAGGAAAGATGCCCGAGGCCCCGCCCGAGGTGGAGATGTAGATGTCGATGGTGCCATCGGCCACGCCTTGCAAGCATTCTGCGCCGTTGGAACACAGTTGGGTACCGATGAACAGCTCGACCTCAATCGCACCGTTCGAGGCGGCCTCGACATAGTTCTTGAAGACAATCAGGCCGTCATAATCTTCGTCATTTTCGTTGGAGTTGGCAGTAGCGCGCAGTGTGTAGTCGGCGGCTGTGGCGGCCATGGCGGACGCGGCCACAAGCGATGTGGCCACCGCCGCGGTTTTGATGAAGTTTCTGAGCATGCGTTTCCTCCCTGTGATACTCAGTTCAGTTTGCAAATCCCGTTATCCTAGGGATCGTCATGGATAGTGCGGGGATATAGGTGATCAGGAAGATCACTATGATTTCGACGGCCAGGAACGGCAGGATCGCCTTGGCGATGGTTTCAACCCGTTCGCGCGATACGGCGGCGGCGACGAACAGGACCAAGCCCATTGGCGGGGTGGCGAGGCCGACGGTCAGGTTGACGCTCATGATGATGGCGAAATGGATCGGGTCTACACCAAGGCTGGTGAAGATGGGTCCAAGGATCGGGCCAAGGATGATGATCGCAGGGCCTGCATCTAGAAACATGCCGACGATGAAAAGCAGCAGGTTGATCAGGAACAGCAGGATAAGCGGGTTTTCCGACAGGCTGAGGATCAGCGAGGCCAGTTGTTCCGGCGCATGGCTGAGACTGACAACCGTCTTGAACGCCATCGCTGCACCGACCAGCAGCAGGACGACGGCGGAGGTCATGCCTGCGTTGCTGAGAACTTCTGGCACTTCCTTCCAAGTCAATGTGCGAAGGACGAAGAAGCCGATTATGAAGGCGTAGCCCACGGCGACGGCAGCGGCCTCGGTCGGTGTGAAAATGCCGCCCAGAATGCCGCCCAGAATGATCACCGGGGTCATCAATGGGAAGAAGGCTTTCAGGCTGGCCTGACGCCGTTCGGGCCAAGTGTATTTGCGGCTGGCCACGGGGAAGTCGTACTTGTCAGCCATCAGTTTGATCATCAGCATCAGTCCGACACCGACCATCACGCCGGGCACGATGCCCGCAAGGAACAGCGCGGCGACGCTTTCGCCCATGACATAGGCGTAGATGATCATGATGCCCGAAGGTGGGATGATCGGGCCGATCACAGAACTCGCCGCTGTAATCGCAGCGGCGAATTTGCGTGTATAGCCCTGTTTTTCCATCGCCGGGATCAGCATCGACCCAAGCGCCGAGGTGTCCGCCACGGCCGACCCCGAAAGGCCCGCGAAGAGGATCGAACTCAGCACGTTGACATGCGCCAGACCGCCGCGCAGGTGGCCCATTAGGGCCTGGCTGAACTCGACCAAGCGGATTGTTATGCCACCTCGGTTCATCAACTCTCCGGCCAGCATGAAGAAGGGGATCGCCATCAGCGGGAAGCTGTCCATGCCGTTATAGACATTGCGATAGAGCAGCGTGATGTCGTTGGTCTGACCGTTGAGCCATAGCAAGATACCGGGCGCAGCCAAAAGGGCGAAAAAGACCGGCAGGCCGATCAGCAGGAAAATCAAGAAGGTGGGTAGGAACCAGATCAGCACTTATTCGGCCCCCACTGCCGCGTCGGGAATTTCAGGCAACAGGTGACCCCCGCCCAGCAGAGTGATGAAGGATCGCAGGATCAGCTCGATATTCACCGAAATCAGCAGAATGATCCCCACCAGCAACGAAGCCATCATCCAACTGCGTGGTATTCGATACCATTCGTCGAACCCGAATGAGGTGGGCACGTATAGCGCTGCGGTGGCGAATTTGCCGCCAAAACCAGTGACCTCGGACCAGCCGATATTGACCGCAACCAGCAGGACGGCGAGCGAAATCAGCAGCAGGAACAGGTTCAGCGATTGGCCGATTAAGCGCGGCAAAAAACGCTCCAGCATATCGATGGCCACAAAGCCGCCGCGGCGAAAGGCGGTGGGTGCCATCAGGCCGGTCATCCAGAGCATGCAGAACCGCGCAGCCTCATCCGGCCATGGCAGAGCATTGCCCAGCACATACCGAAAGAACACCTGGATCAGGATTGCGATCACCATGAGTGCAATCGCAACGACACCAACCGCGCGGCCCAGACGCAGCACGATTTCGTTTACGAATGCAATCGGCGCAAGCGCCGATGCCAGTCCGCCCATGCGGATCCTCCCTTGTTCAGCCGCAGGTATGTCCCGCGGTCGTCAAATCGCGCTTAGTGCTGCGCGAATTGGCCGAGTTTCCCGGCGTAAAAGGTCAGCGCGTCTCCATCCGCCATGCTGGCCTTAAGAACCTTTCCCACCACAATAACGTGATCGCCTGCATCGTGATACGCGTGCTGTTCGCATTCGAACCGCGCCAGACAGTCCGGTAGGATCGGCGTTCCGTTTTCGCACCGCTCATGCGCGATGTCGCGCAACGCAAAGGCGTCTTTCGAGCATCCGAAGCACAGCTCTGCTTGTTCCGAGGACAGCACATGCACGCTGAAATGGCGGGCTTTGTGGAAATAGGCGAAACGGCGCGAATTGCGGTCGCCCGCCCACATGATCAGGGGCGGGTCCAGTGACAGAGACGAAAAGCTGTTGGCCGTAATGCAGATCGGCCCGTCCGCGCTGTCGCAGGTGACAATGGTGACGCCGGTGGCAAAACGGCCGAAGGCGTCGCGCAGGGTGCGTGTGTCGTCCTTATGCGGAACGAAGGTGTGGGTCATGTCCTTTGAGATTGCGTTCATCATGGTACCTCATGCCCCAGCGCCGCCTCGTACAGGCGGTACCAACTTTCGCGATCCAGTTTGACTTTCAACGCGTCCGAGGCGCGCTTGATCCGGTCCAGATTGTTGGTGCCCAGAACCGGCAGGATGTTGGCCGGATGGGCCAGCAGAAAAGCCACGGCAACTGCAGCGCGATCCACGCCGAACTCGGCTGCGATTTCATCCGCGACAACACCCACAGGCGGGTTTCCGGCCATCAACAAACCGCCACCCAACGGAGACCACGCCATCAGTGGGTGGCCGTGTTGCTGGTGAAATGCCAGATCGCCGTTGGTGAAGGGGCTGATCTCACCCAGAGAAACCTCGATCTGGTTGGTGACCAGCGGCGTTTTCATCGCCGATTGCAGTAGGGACCAATCCCAAGGTCGGAAGTTCGACACGCCGATTGCGCCGACCTTGCCGCTGGCCACGACCTCGTCCAGAGCAGCTCCAGTATCATGGTGGTCCATCATGGGATCGGGACGGTGGATCAGAAGCAGATCGATATGGTCAATCGCCATTTCGGACAGCGACGTGTCAACCGATTTCAGAATGTGCGCGCGCGAAGTGTCGTAGTATTTTACTTTCGCATCCGCGTAACGGCCAACCGGCGCGATGATGTCACATTTGGTAACGATCTCCATCTTTTGGCGCAGGCTTGGGTTGATGCGCAGGGCCGCGCCCAGAACAGCCTCAGCCTCGTAGCCCCCATAGATGTCAGCCTGATCGAAGGTGGTGATACCCTGATCCAGACAAGCCTGGATTTTGGCTTCGACATGAGCCGCCGATGTGTCTGTGTCGTCGCCCAAGCGCCACATGCCATAGACAAGGCCGCTCATTTCCAGCGAGTCAGATAGTTTAACACGTTGCATCAGCGACGAACTCCGTTGCCCAGCGGTGTTGCCGGGGTATTTGAAGGAACCCTTCCGTAAGCTTCGGGAAGGGAGCAGGTTTTCAAGTTCGGCAGAACACGGCTGCCGAAATGGCGAGCTTCGTCCATGTGGGGATAGCCCGAGAAGATGAAGGCACGGATACCCATCTTCTGATATTCTTCGATCTTGGACATAACCTGATCGGTCGAACCGACCAGCGCTGCGCCACATCCCGAACGCGCACGGCCAACGCCGGTCCAGAGACCCGGTTCGACATAGCCGAAATCGTCTGCCAAGTCGCGGTTTTTGGCCTGATGCGCGACGCCCAGCGAGGTCGAATCCAGCGCCCGTTCGCGGATGGCGCGACCGTACTCGTCGTCTAGCTTCGAGACGAGGTAATCCGCGTACTCCTGGGCTTCAGCCTCTGTGTCGCGAACGATCATGTGGACGCGTAGGCCGTAGTCCAGCGTGCGGTTGTAATTCTCGGCGACCGCGTGAACGGCCTTCATGCGTTCGGCCAGTTGGTCCTTGGTTTCGGGCCACATCAGATAGACGTCACAATGTTCGCCACATAGTTCCAGCGCGGAGGGAGAATAGCCGCCGAAATAGAGTAGCGGTCCTCCAGTCTGGTATGGCTTGGCCGGATCAGTGGTCAGGCCTGAGAAGTTATAGACTTCGCCTACATGATTGATCTCATCCTGCGTCCAAGCCTGTTTCAGGATCTCTACCACTTCGCGAGAGCGCTGATAGCGGAACGCGCTGTCGGCTTTCTCACCGGGAAAATCGGATGAGATGATATTGACTGTCAAACGCCCCTTCAGCATGTGATCCAGCGTTGCAATGGTGCGGGCCAGCATGATCGGCTGCATCTCACCGCAGCGTACGGCAGCCAGCAGGTTGATCCGGTCGGTGATTGGAGCGCAGCCCGCGACAAAGCTCAGCGTGTCCTGACCAACCTGGTAGGAGGACGGGCAAAGGATGTTGCGGAACCCCTGCGCTTCGGCCTCTTTCACAATGCTCGAGCAATGCTCCCAACTCGACCGCAGGTTGCCATCGGGAACGCCAAGGAATTGGTAATCATCGGAACACAGCGCGGCAAACCAGGAAACTTCGGCCGAATTTAGATCGGGGGATGTGATGGGGACGATGCTCATTTGATTCACGCTCCGTACATCTTTGACTTTTCTCTTGCGTAGCAATCGCTTTGATGTAGATCAATAGTGTATCAATTTTTGCTGCGACTGAGTGAAGCGTCTATCGTGCTTGCATCCAACCGAAACCCAAATGCCCTGCCGGTATATATTCAGATCGCGGAACTTCTGATCCGCGACATCGCGGCTGGGCGCCTTATTGATGGCGAGCGTTTGCCGCCCGAGCGCGAGATGGCGGCGGAGTTGAATGTCTCAGTTGGAACGCTACGAAAATCGCTCTCCGAGCTAGAAAAAAAGGGGATGTTGGAGCGTATCCAAGGCTCAGGCAACTACATCCGCGAGACCGGCACACAAAAAAGCGTCTATGCAATGTTCAGGCTGGAACTACCTGAAGGGGGTGGCCTGCCACGTGCGGATATCCTGTCAGTTGACCATCTGAAGAAGCCAGTCGATCTGCCTAAATTCGGCGCTTCTGATGCCGGTTCGCGCGTGCGGCGGATGCGCTACCTGAATGATACAATCATCGCCGTCGAAGAAATTTGGCTAGACGAATCAGCGGGTCTGGTCGACCAGAGCCTACTGTCCGACTCACTCTATCGCTATTATCAGCGGCAATTGGGCTTTTGGATCGCAAGAGCCGAAGACAGAGTCTCTGTCCGGCCGCTACCGGACTGGACACCTCCTAACTTCACTAAACCAGCGGGCCAAGCGGTAGGTTACATCGAGCGGTTCAGCTGGTCGGAAAACGCCGAACCCGTTGAATTCTCAAAAACATGGTTCGACCCAGATCGGGCCAACTACGTACAACGTTTGAAGTAAAAGGAATCGCACGTGACCCGGACCATCAACTACGGGCTGATTGGATGCGGAATGATGGGGCAAGAGCACCTGCACAATATAGGATTGCTGGAAGGTACTAATGTGGCAGCAATCTTTGAGCCCGATCCAGAGATGGCAAAAGTCGCCAAGGCAATTGCGCCAACTGCAGCCATGGTTGGTTCCGTGCAAGAGCTTCTGGCGGTTGAAGAACTGGACTGCGTCGTCATTGTTAGCCCAAACCATCTTCATGTGGATCAGATTTGCGAAATCGCTGAAACACGTCCACTACCGCTTTTAGTAGAAAAGCCATTGTTTACTGACCCGCAAGACGTGGCCCGACTCGAGCAATTGGAGCGTGATTACCCCTGCCCGATTTGGGTCGCGATGGAATACCGGTACATGCCCCCTATTGCTGCTCTGATCGAAAAGGCTCAGGCGACAGGTGGTATAAAAATGTTATCGATCCGCGAGCATCGTTTTCCTTTCCTGGAAAAGGTCGGCAACTGGAACCGTTTCAACCGCAATACTGGTGGTACTTTTGTCGAAAAATGCTGCCACTTCTTCGACCTCATGCGTCTAATACTGAAATCCGACCCGGTGCGTATAACGGCAAGTGGTGGGCAGGCGGTGAACCATTTGGACGAGAGTTACGACGGTCAAACCCCAGATATTCTGGATCATGGCTATGTTCTTGTCGACTTTGCTTCGGGTGCGCGCGCGATGTTGGAACTTTGCATGTTTGCCGAAGGCTCTCGCTATCAGGAAGAAATTTCGGCCGTCGGACCAGATGCTAAGATCGAGGCGTTGGTTCCAGGACCCGGGCGCTTTTGGCAGGATCACTTGGGCGCTCCCCCTGCTCCGCGAGTAATCGTTAGTCCGCGCAATCCCAAGGGTCCCGTATCAATGGACGTTCCAGTGGACCCGAACCTGTTGGCGGCTGGGGATCACAATGGGTCGACCTACTATCAGCATAAAGGATTCTTGGCCGTGCTTCGTGGCGAAAAAGCAAAGCCGGACGTGAGTCTGAGTGACGGCAACTGGGCCGTCAGAATGGGGCAAGCAGCGCAACAGGCAATAGACACCGGCGAAACGGTATACATGGTCGATTGAATGGAACCAAAAACAAGGGTGCGTTTTGCAGCCGCTATGAGGCCCCATATTACTCGAACTTATGTCAGATATAGCCACTCGAGTGGGCAAAGGGCCATTTTTACCGACTGTGCAAGCCTGCTTTTCCGTATTCCCACTTGAATGCGCCCCTATACTTTTTGTCTTGCCTTCCCGGATGCGAATGGCCGCCTTTCATGATCGAGTGAGATGCTCTTGCGGATGCAGCTAAGTCCGCTCAGCAGTCGTTCACGCCGCGTGCAGCCGATGTCTACTTCGAGCCCACTTTGACCGATGCCGCAGTCTGTTCGAACGGAAGCTATGCCGACCTTGCAGACATTCTCGGCAGCGCGGCATTGATGGTTGTGCACGCTTGAAGTCCGATCCTGTGGAAGAAGACCGGACATTCTCGATGCTTCATTTCGACCGCAAGTCAGCAGGCGAAACGGTCTTCTGCACTGCAGAGTTTGTCGATGTCGAGAGCCTTCTCAATAACTGCGTCGATTAAAACAAGCAGGTCCACTTCATGAAGGCTCACTGCGCAACTAATGCAATCTAAGGCCGCCTTGAACAGGACACTAATGCACTCTATCGGCTCCCGATGAACTTCAATGATGCCACCTGATCATATTACATCCCTATCAGGGTATGCGTTTAAAATACCGGTCTGATCTCCAGGTCCAGAAGAACCACATCGAGCGCCCGGCGGACGAGAACATGATCCGGTCCGCCCGACCCGCGAGATTGTCGAAAGGCACGAAACCGACACCGCCTGCGCTTTGTGGAATGCGGCTGTCCGACGAGTTGTCGCAGTTGTCACCCATGAAGAAGAAATGGCCCTCGGGAACGTGATAGACGCCGGTGTTGTCCAACGCCTGATTGCCGATGTTCAGGATCGCGTAGCTGCTCCCGTTTGGCAGTGTTTCGATCTGACGCTCCTTTTGACAGATACCGCCTTGCCTGACCACGTCGTTGGCGCAGCGAGGGCGCATTCGCTGCGGGCCCAGCGGGCCGTAAGTTTCGTCAAAGGTTCCATCATCGACAAGCCCGACCGGCGCGTCGTTGATGTGCAATACACCGTCCTTCATCTGGATCCAGTCACCCGGAAGGCCTACCAGGCGCTTGATGAAATCCCGGCCGTTGACCGGGTGGCGAAAAACCACAACGTCGCCGCGTTTGGGATTAGCTTGGAACAAGCGAATCCCAGCCTGCTCTGAAATTAACGGGATCGAATGCGTCGAATATCCGTATGCAAAATCAGAAACGACGATGTAGTCCCCAATCAATAGTGTTGGCTTCATAGAACCCGCCGGAATCCAGTACGGCTTGTATGGGAAAGTTGAAAAAACCACCAACACAATCCAAAAGATCACAACGGATGGTAGAAAGTTACCAGGCGGAAAAATCGTTAGCCATCGCCAAAACCGATAATCATACCATTTTAGCCTCAGCCAAAATTCGGATTCACTATTATGGACTAATTGTTCGACATGTGATGGCGCAACATCGTGCAACGGGTGACGTTTCTCGTTTTCCCCAAACTGGAAAATCATGCCATCATGCTCAAATTCCAGCAGATCGATACCCTCATTTTCAAGGCATTTTGACACCTTGCGCCAGTGACGCTCGGTTTTTCCAGGCCGCAACCCAAACAGCCTGAGCAAAA
Source organism: Ruegeria sp. CH8 (assembly GCF_056536985.1). Lineage (NCBI taxonomy): Bacteria > Pseudomonadati > Pseudomonadota > Alphaproteobacteria > Rhodobacterales > Roseobacteraceae > Ruegeria > Ruegeria sp. CH8. The sequence continues at coordinate 120,579 of NZ_JBQFQR010000008.1, forward strand.
GTCCCCTCGACTCCTGTGGCATGACAAAGAAGGTTTTGTTTGCCAACAAGGGATCAGACAGAACCTGCTTGGTCTCCCAGATCGTCGATGGCGTGTCCCCGGGAACCAGGAAAATTGCCCGCGCTCCGCGTGCCGTTTCCAAGACAAATGATCTCCACTCTTCGCTATCTTGGCTGAATTTTGCGGCTCCTACTGTTCGTTTGGTCTCGCCAATGGCGACTAACAAACCCTCTTTCGCCAAGGCTAAAGACAAGGCGCGCTCTATCGTCCACCATGTTCCGCTCAATGCCTGTTCCGTCCATGACAAATGCCTGACGCGTGTTCTCATACGCCGAGACGGTGCAAACGATCGGAGAAACAAAAAGTACGTTTCCGGGCTCAAGCTCGTAGACGCGAGCAACTGATTCATGGCGTCTTGTTTGGATCGCACCTTGAACCGGAAGACGAAAGTCACAATCACCAAGACAATCAGGACGATGAATGTCCCGGCAAGCCCCCAAACGCCCAGAACGGAATCCTCTGCTGCTCTTGAGGCAAACCACAATAGAAACATAAAAACAAAAAACAGCGAAATAGGCGCCTTTCTCCCGCTTGCTGGGGAGTAGAGGATGGCGCCTTTGTGATTTCTTCATGGGCTGACTTAATCAGAGCGAGTTCAACGCGATTGTCCAAAATACTGTGGCGATATAGGCTATTGTGCAACTCTTCTCGCCGAGGTTCAACGGTGACTGCGCTGACTGCTCGTGCATCGAAAGCTGAGTAATGTCATTCCAGGCCCATCACGGGCATTCGTTGTACGTCGCTTCAATGTCCGCTTCCAGTTAAGCGAGTGATGCTGCACATGCGAGGTACTAAATCAAGGCGTGCGGCAGCAACGCGCAGCCAGTGGATGCTCGTGATGATCGGTCGAAGGTCGGCAAAGTCCGCACAACAGCCGTTGATCACGTCGAGGCAGGCCAAAAGCCCGACAGAAGTCGGTGGATGACTGCTTCGAGCCCAAACCAACCAATGCTGCATGATGCATCAATGTCGGCTTTTCATTGACAGGGACCTAGGATAGGTTTTCAGTGTGAAGTTTGCTCGAACCATATCTGCCACACTGCTTGTTGTTTTGTTGGGCCTGATGACAGGTTTCGGCGAGCGAGCGTATGCGGTGCTGGAGAACTGCACTGGTGGGCATTGCGAACACCACCTGCATACGTCTGTAGTAGAACACCACGTTGACCATGCTTCAGTTACGCCAAGCGAAGGCTCCCAGCATGATCCAGGAAGTGCAACGAACGGAGGATGCAATCCGTTCGTGTGTAATGTTCTTGCACTCACGATGCAGAATTCCGCAACGGACCCCGACCAATCTGACACGGTATTGGCATGGCAGGTTACAAGCCTCTCGACGCTCAATGAACCGGGTAACCCTGACAGGCCACCTAACACTTAAAACAGATTTCCGACGCTGTTCACCGAGAGTGAACACGTTCCGGTGTGCTGCGAATTATTTGCGGCCTCACTCTGTTACAAACGTTAGGAGCAGTACATGAACCGAAAACATCTCCTGATCGGCGCATGCGCCGTGGTAGCCGTCGCTGCCTACATCACTCTACGCCCCGCCCCAACTGAGGAAACCGGGCAGTCGGCACCCGCTGAGGGCAAGGCGATGGTGGCAATTCAGATGCCGCCTATCGAAGGTAATGCGGCCATCGGACAACGAGTATTCGAAAGCGCGTGCGCCGCGTGCCACGGAAGCAACGCGGTCGGAGCTGAAGGCGCAGGGCCGCCGCTGATTCATGTAATCTATGAACCCAGCCATCATGCCGACGAGTCGTTTCAACGCGCTGTTGCGATGGGCGTCAGAAGCCACCACTGGCAGTTTGGCGACATGCCTCCGGTTGAAGGCTTGACCCGTGGCGACGTGGCTATGGTCATCGACTACATCCGCGAAATTCAGCGCGCTAATGGAATAAACTGAGGAACCATCTAATGAAAATGCTCACCATAGTTGCATTGATTTCCACGCTTGCCACAAGCGCTTTTGCTCATTCGAGCGTGGACACCACCACACCCGAAAACGGCGCGACAGTTTACGAAGTACCCTCTGAGATCAGCTTTAATTTCACGGATGATATTCGCCTGACAAAAGTTAACATGACCCATCAGGAGGTTCATACGGTCACGTTGGATATTGGAGACCAGACTAACTTTGGCCGCGTATTCGCGCTCCCGCTTCAAAGCATGGGCGAAGGCACCTATCGCATTGAATGGCGGGGCTTGGGTGCGGACGGACACGCCATGCAGGGCGAATTCACTTTCACTGTGGACTGACCATGCTCGATATCTGGGGAATAGGCGCAATCTTGTCCAAGCTGATGCTCTATGTCGGTATTGGTGGGGCGACTGGACTATTGATCATTCGCGCGGCTTTTGCCGCCCTTGTCTCACCTCTCTTCGATAGGATCGGTGTACAGATCGCACTGTTGGCTGGGCTTGCGCTTTTGGCCTCTGTCCTGAGCTTCATGCTGCGCGGCGCCGCCCTAACGGGCGGAGCCGATGGTATGGTCGATCCAGAAATGCTAGGTCTGTTGTGGCAGACTTCGGTCGGTGACGTTCTCGTCTATCGTATCATCGGTGCCGTATTGATCGTCATCGGAGTGTCCATTCCCCAAGTTGGACAGTGGATAGCGCTCGCAGGTGGATTGCTGTGTCTGTGGTCTTTTGTTCAGATCGGTCATGTCTCTGAACTGAAGCAACCAGGTGCCCGTTTGCTGTTGCTCCTGCACCTACTCGGCATCGCTTTCTGGATCGGAATCCTTGGGCCGTTGCGCGCCCTATCGCAACAGCCAGAAAATCTGGGCAACGCCGCCTCGTTGGGGTATCGGTTCGGACAAGTAGCTTCCATCGTAGTCCCGAGCTTGGTCTTGGCGGGACTACTTATGGCTTGGATGCTGCTAGGCGATCTGAGGGCTCTTGCGACAACTGGTTACGGGCAAACCCTGTTGATCAAGCTAGCTCTTGTAGGTGTGGTCTTGGCATTGGCAGCATTTAACAAACTCCGTTTCGTTCCCGCAATGCAAGCCGGGGATCACAAAGCCGCGCGCCATCTGGCGCGTTCCATCGAAATCGAAATTGCGGTCATTCTGTTGGTGCTTGGAGCAACCGCGACGCTCACCAGCGTTCTGACCCTACCGAATTGAGGCAATCCATGAACAGGCGAGACTTCTTGATCACAACATGTGCGGCGGCGCTGACACCGCGCATCGCTCTTGCATCAGTCCCCTTTGAACTGGTGGCACAGCCAGTCAATGCGCAAATCCTGCCCGAAGGTGATCCGGCGACCCCGATGCTTGGCTTTAACGGCAGTACACCTGGTCCGGTGCTTCGCGCCAGCCAAGGCGATACATTTGATATTCGGTTCCTGAACCAGATTGGTGAAGGTTCGGCAGTGCATTGGCACGGGCTGCGCATCGACAATGCGATGGATGGCGTGCCGGGAATGACTCAAGGCGTTGTCGAGGCTGGTGCGGAGTTCGAATATAGCTTTCGGGCACGCGACGCCGGAACATTCTGGTATCACTCGCACAATCGGTCGTGGGAACAGGTTGCCAAGGGTCTATATGGCCCGCTGATTGTTGAGGAACTAACGCCGCCCGACGTGGATCACGATCTGATTGTCATGATTGACGATTGGCGCATGACCGAAAGTGGCGAACTCGCAGACGGTTTCGAAAATAGGCACGATCAGGCGCATCAAGGGCGGCTGGGCAATTTTGCCCGCGCGCTGGTTGAGCCGGATACACCCGTCAGACGCGGTGATCGCGTACGTTTGCGGTTGATCAACGTCGCAACAGACCGGATATTCCCGATTGAGCTTGAAGGCATCGACGGCAAAATCGTTGCTTTCGACGGCATGCCACTGCCGGACCCGCAATGGGTTTCGGACCTCATTCTCGCACCGGCTCAACGCGCAGATATCATTGCTGACGTAACATCAGCTGATCAGATTGCCTTTGTCTTTCCAACGCGCGATGATCCCTACCTGCTGGGCGAAATCCCGGTTGAGGGGGCGAACACCACGCGGCAACCATCTGGAATTCCCGTACTGCCACCAAATGAGCAGAAGCAGCCGGATTTGGGCAATGCCGTGACTCTGACGCTTACCATGCACGGTGGGGCGATGAGCCGCCCCGCAAGCACGCAAACCGACATTTGGGCGTTCAACGGACAATCTGGTCTAACGGATATGCCGCTCCACAGGTTTGAAAGCGGCCAAACGGCGCGCATCCGTCTGGTGAACGACACCCGTTTCCCGCATGGCATTCATCTGCATGGGCATCATTTCTTTGAAGTCGGGGCGAACGGCAGCTTAGGTGCTTTCCGGGATACGGCGCTGGTAAATGCTGGTGAGACCCGCGAAATCGTCTGCGTGCTCGACAATCCCGGTAAATGGCTTTTGCACTGCCACATGCTGGGGCATCAGGCGGCTGGCATGAAGACATGGGTGGAGGTCTCATGAAACGCTTTCTGATCGTCGCTGCATATAGCGCCGCAACGAGTGCAAGTGCTGGCCACGAATTGGACGACCGCGATCTGACCAATGGGCAAGCGCTCTACGCTGAACAATGCGCGTCTTGTCATGGCGCCAATCTCGAAGGGCAGCCGGATTGGCAGACGCCTGACGAAAACGGCATTCTGCCTGCGCCGCCTCATGATGAGAGCGGGCATACCTGGCACCACGACAATCAGCTTCTCTTCGAATACACTCAGCTGGGAGGGGAGGCTGCGTTGGCCGCACGCGGCGTCAACGGCTTTGCGAGTGGCATGCCTAGATTTGGTGATGCCCTCACCGATGACGATATTTGGGACATTCTCGCCTACATAAGGTCCACTTGGCCTGAGCGCGTTCAGGAAATTCAGGCGGGCCGCAATCCACCGCATGATTAAGGAAGGCAGCCTTCGCAACGTGGCGGGTAGGGCATAGCGCTCACGTCGGGTTTTCGTGACAAACTCCTGATTGCATAGATCTTTGACGCGCCAAACAACCAAATTCAATCCCGTCAACCGCTGTCTGCTTAGGCTTGCCGCTTATCTTTATATAGTATAGTCCCCTATATTATATTTGGAGGATGCTATGTCCCACCTCAATCGTGACAACTCAAAGCTGCTTGCACGTCTTAGTCGGATCAAAGGCCAGGTAGAAGGTGTTGAACGGGCGTTGGAAGCAGACGCAGATTGTACTGAAGTGTTGAGGCAGATTGCCTCCATTCGCGGAGCAATGACAGGGCTTACAAACGAAGTGTTCGAAGAACATCTGCGCAATCATGTCGTTGACGCTGCCGATGGCCCTGCTCGCGAAAAGGGAGCGGAAGAAATGATCCAGATTTTGAAATCGTACTTGAAGTAGCAAGCGCGGCCACACCGAAAGGACTTGCCATGAGCAATCAAGATGTATCAGCGCTCGCCCATGAGCATGTCTTTCTTGGCGCAAACCAAGAACGCAACGAGCGCAAGGTTTGGTTGGTCATCGCTCTAACCGCCTCAATGATGGTCATCGAGATCACAGCAGGGCATTGGTTCGGGTCGATGGCGCTCATCGCTGACGGGTGGCATATGTCCACGCACGCCGGGGCGATGCTTATTGCGGTCGTGGCTTATCGCTATGCAAGGAAGAACGCCAACAACCGTAGTTTCAGCTTTGGGACAGGTAAGGTCGGTGATCTGGCTGGTTTTGCGAGCGCGGTTGTTTTGGTGCTGATCGCCCTCCTGATTGGTTGGGAAAGCGTGATGCGATTGGTCGAGCCCGTACCAATCAGCTTTAATCAAGCCATCATGGTCGCGGTGGTTGGGTTGATTGTCAACTTGGTGAGTGCATGGCTTCTGCGCGACGACCACCATCACCACCACCATCACGGACATGGGCACCATCATCACGATCACGACCACCACCACGGTCATGGTCACGGACAAGACAACAACCTGCGTGCTGCCTATCTGCACGTCTTGGCAGATGCACTGACCTCTGTTCTCGCGATTGTCGCGCTTCTGCTGGGACGTGCCTACGGGTGGTTTTGGGCTGACCCGTTAATGGGTATTGTCGGTGCTATTGTGATCTCGCGCTGGTCCTGGGGGTTGATCCGTGACACGGGCGGCGTCCTACTGGATCGTACACCAGGCGGCGGAAATCTTGAGTCGGAGGTGCGTAATGCAATTGAAAGCGACATTGACAAGATCACTGACTTGCACATCTGGCAGGTCGGCCCGGGATATTATTCAGTCATCGTCTCGGTCGCTTCAACGACTCCAAGGTCACCAGACGAATACAAGAGCTTGTTAGGTGGAATTGACCACGTGGCGCACACTACGGTAGAAGTGAACGAAATCGTGGCGGCCGCATAAAGGTTGCACCCACCGGGCAGATAGATGTGATGTAACAGGCTTGCGAGCATATTCAGAGAATTGGCTTGGCTGCCCTCTGTCTCTCGTTGGTCTTTTGGTCCGTAATGCCCTCATTCTCGCACGCACCGGCGATCTTTGAGACGATCCAAGACCATCTGGAAATGGCCGAGGATCACGGCCATTCGCATGGGGTTGAGGAAGACCTCATTTGGGCGATGCACGGCCACAGCCACGATGTGGCGGATCATGATCACAACCAGGCGTTTCTCGCCAGTGTTCCCAGCATTGCGCCTGAATTGCACGCAGGCGAGGCCTGGCGAAAGCTGACCTCTGCCGACGGCCCAACACGCCAGTTCCGAATAGACCGACCTCCGCGCGCTTGATCGGCCCCGCGCGGCTCACGCGCATCACCGATCAATCAAAATACAATGCGGAGTTACTCCATGAGAACCTTCAATGAAGGCGTCAGACGCGATTCCAAGCGTCTCGCGTTCTTCGTCCTATCCATGTTGCTGCTATCGACCAGCGCAGCCATGGCGCATGATGTTACACCCGGCGATGCTGGCTACATCCAAGAAATCTGGGGCGTGCATACCATCCCCTTCATGTATCTCGGTGCCAAACATATGGTGACGGGCTACGACCATATCCTGTTCCTTCTCGGCGTCGTCTTCTTTCTCTATCGGTCGAAAGACGTTGCGGTCTACGTGAGCCTCTTTGCCGTGGGGCACTCGATCACGATGCTCGCGGGCGTCTGGTTTGGCTGGGGCATCAGTTCATACATTGTCGATGCCATCATTGGCTTGTCCGTTGTCTACAAGGCGCTCGACAACCTTGGGGCCTATCAACGGTGGTTCGGCTTCCAACCCAACACCAAGGCAGCAACCTTTATCTTCGGTCTTTTCCACGGCACTGGCTTGGCCACGAAGATACTGGACTACCAGATCGCACCAGATGGGCTTCTGCCTAACCTTCTCGCGTTCAATGTTGGCGTCGAGATCGGTCAACTTGTTTTCGTTGCTGCAATACTGTCATGCTTCCAGCTTTTTCGCCACTTCGTGAACTCCAAACCTGCAGGTGATTTTATTCAAGTTGGGGTCGTGTACGTAATCGGCACGCTTGCAATGTACTGGTTTATCGAGCGCAATTCGTCGATATTTATAACCGCCTAGGAGGTAGTTGTGTTTGCTGGATTGCCTGAGTTGATAAGCGTCTATCCAATGATCGCATTGTTTGATGTACGGTCTAAATCTACCATGTTGCTCAACCAATTGCCGCCGCAGCGCAAAGAACAGCCGAATAAATCTACGAATTCGAAGAAGGTTCAAGCTAATGAAGCCCAAGCTTGCAACGCAGCTCGGAAGACCGCAAACCCACCTGAAGATTTAACCGCGCTGATTACCGACAACACAATCGCCTTCAGGACGAGTTCTGATGACATCCAAGCCTAACAGCAGCCAGAAAACAGAGACTTCGGCGCTGCGCGTCGGAATGTTCGGCAACCTGACAATGGGACTTGCCGGTGTGTTGGCTTCGATCCTGTCCAATTCTCAGGCACTGCTGGTAGATGGGTTGTTCTCGCTCGTCGGGTTCTTTTCGGCCATAGTCGCAATCCGGGTCGGACGTCAGGCTTTGGCCGTCCCAGATGCAGAACGGCCCTTCGGTTATGCCGCAGATGAGGCGGCATTTACGACCTTCCGATCGCTGTCTCTGTTGGGATTGGTGACATTTGCCTTCATGAATGCGGTCACCAAGATCGTGTCTTACATCGGCGGCACAACGCCGGCACCGGTCAAATTCGAGGTGGTCGGAATCTACACCGCTGTCGTCTGCCTGATTTGCGCAGCCCTCTGGTTTAACCACAATCGCAGTTGGAAAAAGACCGGTAAATCCAGCGACATTCTAAAGCTTGAAGCTCATGCCGCGGCCTTCGACGGCGCAATAACTGCGTGCGCAGGTATTGGATTTGGGATCGTGTTCTTACTTCAGGAAGGACCGTTGGCCTTTATCGCACCGATTGGGGACTCGATTATAGTAGTTGGACTTTGCCTCGTTGCATCAGGCACTTATTGGTCGGACTTCACGACGAGTCTGGGTGAGCTTGTAGGGGTCAGCGCCAACAAGGATATCGTCAAAAAGGTGCGAGATTTCGCCGAAAACACACTGTCAGTACAGGAGATCGAACTCGTAGACGTAGCAGTGCTCAAGGCTGGCCGGACGTTTTCGGTCGCAATTTTTATAGACCCCAAACCGCCGCTTGGCGGCGCCGAGGTGGATGTCCTATCGGACGCGCTTCAGACAGCTTTGTCAGCAGAATTTGCGCGCGCCGAGATTCTGGTTGTTGTCTCGGAACAGGGCCGTGCTGCGTTTGGAGATACGACAAAGGATTATGAAACAAAGAAAGACTAAAGGATGTCACAATCCGATAATCGGACAGGGCTGACAGGTGCAAGTGGAGATCGCAATGTACTGGTCTGCACCATGCTGCTTGCCAGTCTGGTCGCAGCCTGCGCATCGGCAGAGCGCACCGAAAGGGTTCCGGGAAGCTTCGCATGGTTCGAACTGGTTGCAACGTCTCCCGAGACGGTGTCAGTGTTCTACAAAACCACATTTTGCTGGCGTATGTCTCGCCCGGAAACAGAATTCGGAGCATTTCGAACCGTGGCCCGTTTATCGGCGATCTGATCTCTAGTGATCTGGTCGTAGGTAGCCCTAAGGGTTGCTAGCACCACTTTGCACTGTCAGCTTCCATAACGTCTTTAGCCCCGGTTGCGAATGCCGTCGCGCCGGGGTTTTCGTTTGCCAGTTCGGCCTCAGCCGGTTTGACACTTTCGCGGTAAGTCTTTGATGTTTCGTCGGGGTTTGACGCACCCTGGTTTTGTAAACGTTTGGTTTGCTTGAATTAGCGCCGGATTGAAAATCCTCGTGTCGGTGGTTCGATTCCGCCCCCGGGCACCACATCACTTACCCAAGCTAGAAAAATATAAGTATTCAAAGGCTTATTGGGAATCGTGATTTGTTGCTCACTCGAACCAACTGCGACGAGTGGACATTTTTGTTGCTCATTCGTTGCTCAAACGAAGAATCCGCACCTCGGAAAGGATGAGCAACAAATGCCTTTAACTACTGAAATCATTGAATCTTTTTTGCCCAAAGCGAAGCGATTTCGCAAGTCTGACGGAAAAGGGCTTTTTTTGGAGATTTCTCCAACAGGAACAAAGACTTGGAAGATCGCGTATAGGTTTCAAGGGGGCCAAAGGTCAGCCGTTCTTGGTTTGTATCCGGAGATTTCATTGGATGAAGCGCGCGCACTTACAACCAAGGCAAAGTCGACATTAAGAGCAGGATTCGATCCCTTCCCCAAACAAGAAGAGGAATCTGCTTGGGAGCCGATCAACGACACTTGGAGTGTGGTAGCGAAAGAGTTCCGAGATAAACGCGTTAAGCAGGGAATTGCTCCACTGACGCTCAAAAAAATGGAAATCATGATCCGAAAAACGCTGCCTGGTCTGGGAGAAACTGCGGTAAAGGACATTAGGCCGTTAGATCTCCTCCCTATTCTGCGGAAAGAAGAGGAAAACGGCCACTACGAAAACGCGACGAGGTTGCGGACGCTCATGGGGCAGATTTTTAGATTTGCGGTTGCTACTGGCCGAGCCGAGTTTGATCCGTCTGGCGCATTGAAAGGAGCTATTTTACCACCCGCTCCCAAACACCATGCTGGACTGACGGATAGGAGGCAAATTGGCGGCCTGCTTCGCGCAATTCGAGGTTTTGATGGAAGTCCGATTATCCAAACAGCACTTCTTGTTTTGGCTCACACGTTTGTTCGGCCCGGGGAGCTTCGCTTGGCCAAATGGGATGAGATCGAAGGCGAGGTTTGGGTTATCCCATTCGCAAGAATGAAAACAAAGCGAAAGCACATTGTTCCTTTGGCAAAACAGACACGCCAACTTCTGCACTGGTTGCGACCATACACACGAGACAGCGAGTGGATTTTTCCTCAAAGTCACGATGTGATGCGGCCAATGTCGGACGGAACAATGAATGCGGCGCTACGAAGAATGGGTTTTACATCCAGTGAACACGTGCCTCATGGTTTCCGAACAACAGCCTCAACAGTTTTAAACGAAGCGGATTGGAACTCAGATTGGATTGAAGCTCAACTATCGCATGTGCAGAAAAACAAGGTAAGAGCAGCTTACAACGCAGCGCAGTATTTGGATGGAAGACGGAAGATGATGCAATGGTGGGCAGACTGGCTAGAAGACGCTGAAGGTGACACTGGGAGATAGTCAGCAATACGTTCGGCTCATATTTCGAGGCGGACTGTGTTTTAAGGTGCTAACAATTGAGCAAGGGCGATTTAATGGAAGACAATGAATATGACGAGGAACTGAGGTGGCGCTTGGAGCTGCTAAAAGTTCAATTAGAGGAAGGAAAAGTTAGTATTGCACCGCATCTGGCTGATGATTTTGAAAGGAGTCTGACGGCAGTTACGTATCTCGAAAACGGTCTGATCGACCTCAGCACAGTCGATGGTAGAGTTCGTTCGTTGGCGCTAATGGCTGTTGTTTCGGACAATCGGGACAAGGCTAAAGAGGCAATTTCGTTAGAAGAATTGTCCAGTTTTTATTTCCGTTTGATCGATGAAAACTTTGGTTCTTTCATTCAGCAAGCTAAGGAAAAAAACCTTGATGCCCACACTTACGCGTCAATGGTGTCCGCGCAGCCAAGTGCGGTCGCGGAGATCAGCCCGCAGATTCCTAAGTTTCTCGAAGGTTTAGGTGAAATATGGGATGCTACCATTGAGTCATCTCACTACCACATTCAAGACTTGCCTGGAACAAAGGCAGTTTTCGGAGGGGACCTCTTCCCTTCCTACAAAAGTAACGTTGCCAGTAGCACTGGCTTGTACGTCGATACGATTATTCTCGACGACCCTTTTTGGCGCAGCAGGGTAATTCTGGAAAGATCATCACCTGAAACGCAAGTGTACGTTTTGCTCAAACATGCAATTAGCCTCAGCCAATATCGAGATTTGGCACTGGCAAAAGTCGATCAGCCAATAGTTGTAATTTCTCCAAATAAAGTTGCGATGGATGAGCAAGAAGCTGACCTTCTCAGGCGGATGTCCGAAGCTGACGGCTTGACACACGCGCAGATGATTTTTGGTAGAGAATTTGGAAGCGTTGAAGAGCTTTTTGCGTTCGTAAAGGACTTAGATACCCCAGAGCAGCTAGTAGCCGAAGTCGCAAACTCAGATCGGTTGCTGTTTGACACAGATTGGACAGGAACTCCAACTGAGCAATTGAAGCGCGCGCTCGATAGTGGCGAAGCGGAAATACTCGAAGCAAGGCATGCCGGTGAACTGGTGGCGCGACAATGCCTAGGTCGAATGATCCAGGCTTCGGATGTATTGCTCAGAAGCAGATACTTGTGCGGTACGCCACTGATTACCGCCCCTACGTCTTGGAAGTACTTCAATTGGAAACTCGAGTATAACTCTGCCTCAGAGGTGGGTGACGTTAAACACCTTCATATGATTCAAGGTTTGCAGAGGGCCGCAACGACGGACATGGAATGGCTGGGGAACATTCCACCGGACGCACTAATTGAGATGCGACAACAGGGAGCGTTCGATGAAATTCGAGACGTTCTTTCAAAGGGTATTGATGAAATTGCGCATTCAAATCCTGATGGATTCTTTCGTTCAAGTGATATGATTGTAGAGAACATTCAGGATGCTTTTGAACAACACCAAGAGAACATTAAGACCCTTCGGGCCAAAAAGTTGAAGTTCGCTGGCCATGACTTAGGCACGTGGATCGCCACAGGTGCGATTGAGGTAGCAGCAATCGCGACCGGAGTGCCGACGTTTGGAGCTGCTGCTTTCGCTATAAACCAAGTAGTGGATGCGCCAAAGCTCAAGGAACTTCCTGAGCGATACAGGAACTTAAAAAACGCTCATCAGGAGCTAAAGAAGTCTCCAATGGGATTATTCTTTGCGCACAAATAACGGGAGCTTGCAGATCAGGCTCCTGAGGTCCAAAGTGGCACACAGAGAAAATCTCTGTGTGCCTTCGAGATTCTGCATTGTTGCTCAATTGTTGCTCTCAAGTAGGCGTGCATGGTAACTGTTTGATCTTTCTGTGAAAGAAAGAGAGCCCCCGGGCACCACTTCCTCAGGTAAACCCTTGGTTTCACTCCAGCTTTTAACAGCAGGTTGGAGCCGTAGACCATGTCAGAGACCATTTCACCCAAGTACACCTTCGTGAAAGAGGGTGTTTTTTACTTCAGTCGCCGCATCCCCAAGGAGCTTTGCCGCTACTACTCGTCTTCTCGGATCGCATATTCCTTGCGTACTCACTCGGCAAACGTAGCGGCGACGAGAGCAAGAAGAGCGGCTGATCAACTGGATGAGTATTGGTTTCACCTGAGGTCGCAGGATACAGAACTGCCTGGAAAGCACATGTTGCGTCTTGGCGCAGCCAACTCCGCCGTAACACCAGTTGTTCTGAACGAGACTTCTGCTGCCTCTGTACTGTTGTCTGAGGCAGTCGAGATTTATCTTACACAAAAGGGCCAAGGACGCCCCGTGACGTTTCACCGGGGCGCTCAGAGAGCGTGTGGCAAAGTCTACAACTACCGAGGATCCAGAGCATATCCAACGATACCTCAAGAGGCCTCTCGGTTTGTCACAAAAAACTGGGGTGTTTCGATAGGTGACGCCGTCGCCGCTTAGTGATGTGACCCTCGCTGCCATAGCGGGGGAAGCAATCCGGGCACCATCGAAAATTGAACATGATGCAAATCCATGTCTCTCTGCCGACCTTTTTTGAGACGGCAGTTCAGGCAGCTTGACGCTTGGTTTTGGCACCGATGCGACCCGACTTGATTGCGGTTGATCTTTGCACCCTCAAGTGGAACTGTGCCGATAACAAAATGAGCAGGAAAACATGTACGAGAACGCGTTCAACAAGATCGAGCGGGACCTCCGCGCCGAAGATGGTATCGCCAACGAACTGGACTACGTAGAGCAGACATCTTGGGTTTTATTCCTCAAGTATTTGCACGATCTGGAAAGTGAGCGTCGCGACCGGGCCGAACTCGATGGCGAGGACTACGCGCCCATCATCGACGGCGACTATCGTTGGGGCAATTGGGCGGCGCCCAAGGTCAACGGAGAGTTCGACCACAACGCAGCCCGCATCGGCGATGACCTGATCAAGTTCGTCGATCAGGAGCTGTTCCCGTATCTCGCAGCCTTCCGTCAGTCCGCTACAGGCCCTCAGACGATCCAGTACAAGATCGGTGAGGTGTTCACTGAGCTGCGCAACAAGTTTCGCTCCGGGTACATCCTCAGAGACGTGTTGGAGGCCGTAGACGGCTTGTCGTTCAACACCCAAGCCCAGCGCCACGAACTCTCAGAGCTGTATGAAACCCGCATCCGTCGAATGGGTAATGCAGGTCGCAATGGAGGCGAATACTACACCCCACGTCCGCTTATTAGGGCAATGATCAAGGTAACTGACCCCAAGATTGGTGAGACGATCTACGACGGCGCTGTCGGCTCTGCTGGCTTCCTCTGTGAAGCCTACGACTACATGCGCACTGACGAACTGTCGGCTTCCGACTTCGAGACGCTGCAGACCCACACCTTCTACGGGCAGGAGAAGAAGGGTCTCGCCTACGTCATCGGCATCATGAACATGGTCCTGCATGGGATCGAGGCACCCAACCTCATCCACTCCAACACGCTCAATGAAAACGTGATGGATAAAGTTATGTTCCAACATAAAGGATCACGGTAACAAGGACAAAGCTGTTGTTCTGCCCCTTGCCCTTATGCCTCACCTGAAGCAAACTTGCATACGGGTGAGGGATGTCTGTTTCTTCGCTGGGTTTGTCGGCAAACGGAGCAGCACTGTTCCATGCGTTGGGAGAAGTGTATTATGACACCCAAGACAGCAGGTTCGATGCCGCCGGACAATCTGTCACCGCAGCAACCGGCAACACTCAAGGTCAACAAGGTGGCAGCGGGTGATATCACCGCATCGTTGAAGGCAGGGTTTTCCGACTTTCTGGCTCGACCTTTCATGAGTGGCTTCTTCGGTCTGTTTTATGCTGTTTTTGGCATCCTGTTTGTTTGGAGCCTGGTCTGGCTCGGCAAGATCTGGATGATCATACCGGCCATTATTGGCTTTCCATTGGTCGCACCTTTCGCAGCCGCAGGGCTTTATGAAATGTCCCGCCGGCTACAGAAAGGAGAGAGTTTCGGGTGGTCTGAAATCCTCAGTGTCATGGCCAATCAACGCAAGCGGGAAATGGGATGGATGGCATTCGTCACCTTGTTCATTTTCTGGGTGTGGATTTATCAGGTTCGCCTTTGGCTGGCGATCATCCTGCAGAATGCATCCTTCTCGAATTTTGATGGGTTTTTGAACACAGTTTTCTTTACACCGCAGGGCTGGACCTTCCTGGCTGTTGGCACCTGCGTAGGTGCATTTCTTTCGGCTGTCCTGTTCACGGTGACCGTCGTCGCCATGCCTATGCTGCTGGACCGGGAGACCAATTTCGTTTCTGCCATGTTGACGTCCATCCGTGTCGTCACGGAAAACCCGGTGGTCATGCTGACCTGGGCGGCGATCATTTCGGTCACCATGCTGCTGTCGATGATTCCGGCGTTTCTGGGGTTGATCTTTACTTTGCCGATCCTTGGTCATGCTACATGGCATCTGTATCAGCGGGCCGTGCCGCCGGTCGAGAGTTAATCCATCCAGCCGTTACTTTGAGCTTCTGTCTGCAATTTTCGTCCGTAGGACATTAGAGTTCAGCTTCCAGATCGTCGGGGCAGACCCCTGAGTGTATCGAATTGGGCAATTGTAACAACCAGTGACAGGCGTACATCGCCTATCCTGAGGACGGCTGGAAGTTCCGAAACCACAGGGTTTCAGAGGATACCCCTCCTTGCGGTCAGGGCAGGGGTGATCTTCTTTACGGATGAGGCGAAAAAACTCACGCCTTTCATGCACGGCTGGGCATAGCTCATGGGAAGCATCGTTTAAGGCGCGCCGTCGTTCTCCAGCCTGCCAGTAAAGCCCGCGTGTACTCGCCGCGATTAGCCGAGGCCGTGAAGCATACCGGCTACAGGGCAGAAACGAAGCGGTAGGGGTGTTTATTAGGTGGCGGTCTTTTTTATCGGCGGAATACTCAACCCTCCAATTTGCGCAAGAAGGGCTACGATGTCGTCGACGCCCTGCCTCTGCCGAAGGGACGAGAACACGAATGGTCGCCCGTTGCGCATCCGGGTGGCGTCTCTGTCCATCACCTCAAGCGAGGCGCCGACATGGGGGGCCAGGTCGGTCTTGTTAATGATCAACACATCAGATTTCGTGATCGCCGGACCGCCCTTGCGAGGGATTTCTTCGCCTGCAGCCACGTCGACCACGTAGAGTGTGACATCCGCCAGTTCCGGGCTGAACGTAGCCGACAAGTTGTCACCGCCGCTTTCGATCAAAACCACCTCCACATCCGGGTGCCGGGCCTGCATCTCGGCCACCGCCGCCAGGTTGATCGAGGCATCCTCGCGGATCGCCGTATGCGGGCAGCCACCGGTTTCCACGCC
This sequence comes from Ruegeria sp. CH8, assembly GCF_056536985.1. Lineage (NCBI taxonomy): Bacteria > Pseudomonadati > Pseudomonadota > Alphaproteobacteria > Rhodobacterales > Roseobacteraceae > Ruegeria > Ruegeria sp. CH8. Next base: position 136,594 of record NZ_JBQFQR010000008.1, read on the forward strand.
GATGATCCGGTCCTGCGGCAGAATCTGCATTCGCATCAGGGCCTCGGCATCTTCGCGGGTATAAATGTCGTTGGTGATTACCCCGACAGAAACCTTGTCACGCAGCGCCTCGGACAGGGCGGCGGTCAGAGTGGTTTTGCCTGCGCCTACCGGGCCACCGATGCCCACGCGCAGAGGGCCGTTCATGCTGCTCATGTTCGGAACATCCTTGAATATTGAGTTTCGTGTTTCATTGATGCGATGTCGGACAGGAAGGCGGTTGATCCCAACTCGTCCAGACCGATCTCAATCGCCTCTAAGGCGACGCGCTGGCACAACGGGGTCAATTTGCGGATCAGCCGTTGCCCATCGGTCTGGCCCAGTGGCACCAGCCGCGTTGCGCAGGCCACCAGATTGGCCATGAAGGCCTGAAGATACATCTGTGCCGTCAGGCCAAGTGGCAGGTCTCGGACGGCTGCGGCATGGCCGATGGCGACCGGGTAGGTCAGGTTGCCCATCTCCACCGCCCAGACGTCTGAGGTCACGCTGCAAAACGCCTCGCCCAACAGGCGGGTTTCCGTTAGCCGTTCGGACGAGGCGGAAAACGCCCGTGCTGTTCGGTCGATTTCTACCAGAGTATCAGGCGTGCAAGACCGATAGGCCGCGGCCAAAAATACGCAGTCGTTGCGCCCTGATCCATTTTCTACCACATCCCTGATCCAGTCGCCTGCATCGGCAACGCTGGTGACCGCACCGCTTTCGATGGCCCATTCCAGCCCGTGCGAATAGGCGAACCCGCCCACTGGGTAAGCGGGTGACAGCCATTGCGTCAGGGTCAGGATATCTGCGTCAGTGGGCGTGGCCATGGGTCCTGCCGTGGCCATAGGCGCCCCCTTCGGGGGTGAAGGGTTCGACAGTTTCCCGGATGTCCGCACCGAGTTTCACCAGCATGTCGCGGATGACGTGGTCGTGCTGGATCAGCAGCCGGTCAGCCTCGATCTGGCAGGGGGTGTGGCGGTTGCCGATATGCCAGGCCAGCCGCAGCAGGTTGTCTCCGGTCACCTCAAGCAGGTCTTCGGGGGCGGCGACAATCTCGACCGCGCGCCCGTCTTCCAGAACCAGCACGCCGCCATGGTCCAGCGATTTGGTTTGCGCCAAATCGACCAGAAATGCCTCTCCGTCATCGGTCGCAAGCATTTTGCGGCGCAGGAACCGCCCGTCATAGTCCAGCGAAACCTGGGCATGGGCCCGTGAGTGGTGGTGGTCGTGATAGATACGGGCGGTTTTGATCGCGGTCGTCATCGGGGCCTCCTGTAATCTCAGAACATGAAATAGCGTTGCGCCATCGGCAGCACTTCGGCGGGTTGGCAGGTCAGCAATTCACCATCGGCGCGGACTTCATAGGTTTCGGGGTCAACCTCGACATGGGGGGTTGCGTCGTTCAGCAGCAGATCGCGCTTTCCGATGTTGCGTGTGTTTTGTACGGCTAAGGTTTGCTTTGCCAACCCGAGTGTATCACCGATCCCTTCGGCTTGGGCGGCCTCGGAAACAAAAGTGATCGCCGAATGCTCGACCGAACGACCATAGGCCCCGAACATCGGCCGGCTGTAAACCGGCTGCGGTGTCGGGATTGAGGCGTTGGGGTCACCCATCTGGGCACAGGCAATGGTGCCGCCCAGCAAGACCATCTCGGGTTTCACGCCGAAAAAGGCTGGATTCCATAACACCAGATCGGCGCGCTTGCCTTCCTCGATACTGCCGATCTGATGGCTGAGGCCATGCGCAATCGCCGGGTTGATGGTGTATTTAGCAATGTACCGGCGAACCCGCATGTTGTCGTTCTCGCCGGTTTCCTCGGCCAGACGCCCACGCTGTTTCTTCATCTTGTCAGCGGTTTGCCAGGTGCGGATCAGAACTTCTCCGACGCGCCCCATGGCTTGGCTGTCGGATGCGATGATCGAGAATGCGCCCATGTCGTGCAGGATATCCTCGGCTGCAATCGTCTCGCGCCGGATGCGGCTTTCGGCAAAGGCCACATCCTCGGGGATGGACTTGTCGAGGTGGTGGCAGACCATCAGCATATCCAGATGCTCCTCAACCGTGTTCACGGTGAAAGGCCGCGTCGGGTTGGTCGAGGAGGGCAGAACGTGGTTCTCGCCACAAATCTTGATGATGTCTGGGGCGTGGCCGCCGCCTGCGCCTTCGGTGTGGAAGGCGTGAATGGTGCGGCCTTTCATGGCTTCCACGGTGTTTTCCACGAAACCGGATTCGTTCAGCGTATCCGTGTGGATCATCACCTGAACATCCATCGCATCAGCCACTGACAGGCAGCAATCGATGGCGGCAGGGGTCGTGCCCCAATCCTCGTGCAGCTTCAACGCGCAGGCCCCAGCTTTGACCTGTTCCTCCAGCGCGGCTGGTAATGAGGCATTACCCTTGCCCGCAAAGGCGAGGTTCATCGGAAAGGCATCCGCTGCCTGTAACATCCGTCCAATGTGCCAGGGACCGGGGGTGCAGGTAGTGGCCAGCGTGCCATGCGCCGGGCCGGTGCCGCCGCCCAACATGGTGGTCAGGCCGGAATGCAATGCGTCTTCGATCTGTTGCGGGCAAATGAAGTGGATATGGCTGTCGAACCCGCCTGCGGTTAGGATGCGGCCTTCGCCCGCGATCACCTCTGTCCCCGGTCCGACGATGGTATCGACACCGGATTGAGTGTCCGGGTTCCCAGCCTTGCCAATCTTGGCGATACGCCCGTCCTTCAGGCCCACATCGGCCTTGTAGATGCCCGAGTGATCAACGATCAGCGCATTGGTAATGACCGTATCCACAGCTCCCTCGGCGCGCGTCGATTGAGACTGCCCCATCCCGTCGCGGATTACTTTGCCACCGCCGAACTTTACCTCTTCACCATAGGTGGTCAGGTCGCGTTCGACCTCGATGACCAGATCGGTATCAGCCAACCGCAGCTTGTCGCCGGTGGTGGGACCGAACATGGCGGCGTAGTCTGCGCGTTTGATTGTTGCTGGCATCAGAGCGCCCCCATGACCTTTTGATTGAACCCGAAAACCTTGCGCGCGCCGCCGATCGGGATCAGCGAGACCTCGCGTTCCTGCCCCGGCTCGAACCGCACTGCGGTGCCGGGTGCGATGTCCAGACGCAACCCGTGGGCGGCGGCGCGGTCAAACTTCAATGCCGGGTTGGTTTCAGCGAAATGATAGTGCGAGCCGACCTGAACTGGACGGTCGCCGGTATTGGCGACCATCAGGGTCACCGCATTGGTGTCGGCATTCAGGGTAATCTCGTCTTCGGCCGGGAACAGCTCTCCGGGGATCATTTCGGCAGCTTTGAAATCAGGATGGTTGCCGCCAAAGCGATCACCGCCAGACCAACGCCTAACGCGGCATAGTCCGTGCCGTGGGCGTGGATGTGCGTGTCGGTGTGCGCGGCGGCGGGGCCAGCGAGGATCAGGGCAGGGAAGAGCATACGGGTCATTTCAGTGTTCCTTTTTAGCGGATGGGGTTGTGGACTGTCACCAGCTTGGTGCCATCGGGAAAGGTGGCTTCGACCTGAACCTCGTGGATCATCTCGGGCACACCTTCCATGCATTGCTCGCGGGTGATCACCTCGGCACCGGCCTGCATCATGTCGGCAACAGACCGCCCGTCACGGGCACCTTCGACCACAGCGTCGGTGATCAACGCGATTGCCTCGGGGTGGTTCAGTTTGACGCCGCGTGCCAGCCGCTTGCGCGCGACCTCAGCGGCCATGGCGACCAGCAGTTTGTCTTTTTCTCTGGGGGTCAGGTTCATGTCAGATCATCCAGCATCGGGGAAGAGTGTCGTTGTTCAGGTGCCGCAGCACCGGTATCAGCGCGCGCCGCAGCGCAAAGCTGTTTTCGGCTAGCATTCGGATCACCAGCAGATCACTTTGGATCAGCGTCGCGCCAGCGCTGTCGGGCAGCATTCGGCGGACCGGCTCCAACTGCCCCTCTGCCGTGGCCGAGGCAAAGACTACCAGTGCCATTGCCCCTGCGCCGTTCGCAATATGAGCCTTTGCAAGATGTGCGTGCAGATCGCCGGTGAATTGCATTGCATCCAGAAAAACCGGCTGCCCGCCCCGCCGGATTTCGATCCGGTCGCGCAGGCGGATATCGGTCAGCGTCTCACCCATTGCCGCGCGCCCGAAAACCAGAGGTTCAACCATCAATGCTGATGCGTCGGACTCCATCTCGATCAGCAAGCAACGCTCCAGCGCGCAGCCGTTGAACAGGATGGTTTCTTGCGGCAACCAGTTCAGCCGGGCACCGGCATCGACAGTCAGGTGATTGGTAATCTGCCCGTAAGGTCCGGGTTGGGCCTTGTAGGCGCGCTCGCAGGCTTGCGTGGTCAGGGAAAGGGTTGTGCCCTTGGCGGCGTGTCCTTGAAAGCGGAAGGTGTCTCCTCCGGTGATCCCACCTGCTGTGTTCAACAGGACGGCGTCCAGTCCGTGCTCGGCTGGGCGAGGGAACAGGCACTTGAAGGATCCCGATTGGCGAAACTCATCCAGAACCGACTGGTTGCCCAATCGCTTGGCACTTAAGCGAACCGCGCCCTTTGCACGTGGTGGTGTTACGCCCGACTTGAGCATTATGGAGGCATGATGAGTGATGGCGCACCTGCGGATCAAAGATGTCTGCCGCTTGTTTCACCGCTTTGACGTCGGAACTCTATTCTCTGACGCCGCTTTTCGGCGAATTACCTGAGGATACGATTAACTTTTAGGCGTGCGCAAAAACATCAGCCTAAAAATTAATCATATCCAGCCAGTCGCTGGATGCGGCCCGTTAACTAAATTGCTAATTTCTCTGCGATGCAGAATCCGTATGAGTGCCCGCCGCGGAGATGACCCGGGGGTGTGTGACGGCTGCGCGAATTGGACCTCGGACACAACCGCCACACGGAACGCAACAACAGTTGCGGGGATCAGGTAGAAGAAGAATGCGCCTATACGCAAGCCTTCTGCCGCGGAACCCGCCAGGAGGATTACATGAAATCTCTCAAAGCCACACTCGCCGGTTCGGCGGTTTTCGCGGCAATGGCGACAGCGGCCCTGTCGGCCGAAGACACCATCAAGGTTGGCGTGCTGCACTCGCTGTCGGGCACCATGGCGATTTCGGAAACCACGCTGAAAGACACCATGCTGATGCTGATTGACCAGCAAAACGCCAAGGGTGGCCTGCTGGGCAAGCAGCTTGAGGCCGTTGTGGTCGATCCTGCATCCGACTGGCCGCTGTTCGCCGAAAAAGCGCGTGAGCTGCTGACCGTGCACGAGGTGGACGTGATCTTCGGCAACTGGACGTCTGTTAGCCGGAAGTCAGTTCTGCCGGTCATCGAAGAGCTGAACGGTCTGCTGTTCTATCCGGTTCAGTATGAGGGTGAAGAATCCTCGAAAAACGTCTTCTACACAGGTGCAGCGCCGAACCAGCAGGCGATTCCAGCGACCGACTATTTCCTGGACGAGCTGGGCGTTGAGAAGTTCGCGCTGCTTGGCACCGACTATGTCTATCCCCGCACCACGAACAACATTCTGGAAAGCTATCTGAAGCAGAAGGGTATCTCGGATGAAGATATCTTCGTGAACTACACGCCGTTCGGCCATTCGGACTGGTCCAAGATCGTGGCGGACGTTGTTGCGCTGGGCGCGGATGGCAAGAAGGTGGGCGTGATCTCGACCATCAACGGCGACGCGAATATTGGTTTCTATAAGGAACTGGCGGCAGCAGGCGTATCGGCGGATGATATTCCGGTCGTGGCCTTCTCGGTCGGTGAGGAAGAGCTGTCCGGTCTGGATACCGCCAACCTCGTGGGTCACCTCGCGGCGTGGAACTACTTCCAGTCCGCGGACACCGAGGCCAACGCTGAATTCGTCGAGACATGGAAAGCCACCATGGGCGACGAGCGCGTAACCAACGACCCGATGGAGGCGCACTATATCGGCTTCAACATGTGGGTGAACGCCGCGACCGAGGCCGGTTCGACCGAAGTCGATGCTGTGCGCTCTGCCATGTACGGACAGGAATTCCCGAACCTGACCGGCGGTACTGCGGTCATGTTGCCGAACCACCACCTGGCGAAACCGGTTCTGATCGGTGAGATTCAGGAAGACGGTCAGTTCGACATCATCAGCGAAACCGACGTTGTGCCGGGCGACGCCTGGACCGACTTCCTGCCGGAATCGGCGGTTCTGAAATCGGATTGGAAAGATCTGGGTTGCGGTATGTACAACACCGAGACCGAGACCTGCGTTCAGACCCTGTCGAACTACTAATCCTCTCGCAAGGCGGGTGTAAGCGCCCGCCTTGCCCAAGACACTCGGGTTTCTCCACATGTTACGACTTTTCCTTGCGGGCCTCGCAATCCTGTGCGCCTGCCTGACTGCCAACGCGCAAGAGGGTGGTCTGCAACCGATCCTGCAAGAGCATCAGGAGATCATCGCCAAAAGCTCGCGCAAGACGATCAAACCAGCGATTGATGCGATTGCGGCCAGCGGTTTGCCACAGGCGCAGGTGATGCTTGAGACCTGGGCCGCCAAGAACATGTGGATGCGCAAGTCGGATGGTCAGTTCTTTGCGGGCAAGAAGGCCGAAGGGCGGTCGTATGAGCTGACCGATTTCGATACCGGAGAGGTCGTCGGTACGTTCGAGAAATCCGACCTGAAACAAATGAAACCCAACAGCGGCATCCGCGCGATGATCGGCACCGCGCTGGTGCAATTCCAGCTAATGGACCCAAGTCGCGCCAAGCGTTCGGCAGCGCTGCGTTCCATTCAGCGTGATCCCGATGGCGCTTTGCTGGAACCTCTGCGGGCCTCGATCAACGAAGAACCCGACGTCGATCTGAAAGCGCAGAAACAACGGCTCGAGCGGCTGCTGACCATCGGCTATGACGAAGATACAGCGGCGCGTGTGGCCGCGATTGAGGACATGTCGGATGATCTGGGCGTTGACGTCCGCGCGGCCCTGAACCCGCTGGTTGTGACCAAGCGGCAGGTCGCAGCCGAGGTTCCGACGGACGCCAACATCGCCACCATACTTGAGCCGGGCTCGGATGCGCTGAGCGAGGCCGACGCATACGACCTGCTGGTCACGCGTGATCTGGCCGCCCCGCACGTTTCGCCTGAAGTTATCCGCGCCGCGTTATCCGCCAATATCGACGGAGGCCGGGTCGGTGGTGTCCCGGTTGCGCAGCTGAACTCCAACGCGTCACGTGCGCAGGCCTATGCCGCACTTGCAGAGGCCGGAGTGGTTCCCGCTCTGGTCACGCAGGTCGATGTCGAGGCCGCGCTGGGCGCGCACGTGTTCTTTGAGACATATGTGGAGCCTTCACCCGAAGTAACGGCTGCCGCCGAAAAGGCGCTGGAGCAGATCGAGCTGAAGGTTGGTCTTAACCAGACACTCGACTTGACGCTGGACGCGATCTCGCTGGCGTCGATCTATTTTCTCGCTGCTATCGGCCTCGCCATCACCTTCGGCGTGATGGGCGTGATCAACATGGCCCATGGCGAGTTCATCATGATGGGTGCCTATACCGGCTATGTGGTGCAGCAGTTCATTCCCGACCATACGCTGTCGATCATCGTCGCCATCCCGATGGCCTTTGCGGTCACCTTCGCCATGGGCGTGGCAATGGAACGTTTGGTGATCCGCTGGCTCTATGCCCGTCCTCTGGAAACACTGCTGGCGACGTTTGGCATCTCAATTGCACTGCAACAGCTGGCCAAGAACATCTTTGGCACGCAAGCCCGGCCTCTGACCGCACCCGGTTGGCTGGACGGGGCGTGGGTGCTGAACGATGTGGTCTCGATCAGCTATATCCGCATCGCGATCTTCGTGCTGGCGATGATCTTTCTGGGGCTGTTCCTGTATATCATGAAACGCACACGGCTGGGGCTTGAGATGCGCGCGGTGACGCAAAACCCGCGTATGGCCGGGTCGATGGGCATCAATCCGGGGCGCGTGAATATGCTGACCTTCGGGCTGGGCTCAGGTATTGCCGGGATCGCCGGGGTTGCGATTGGTCTGTTCGCCAAGGTCACGTCCGATCTGGGCAGCGACTATATCGTCCAAAGCTTTATGACAGTGGTTGTCGGCGGTGTCGGCAATATCTGGGGTGCTTTGGCTGGGGCAGGCATGATCGGTTTCCTGCAGAAGGGGATCGAGTGGATGAACCCGTCGAACACCCTCGCGGCGCAAACCTACATGATCATCTTCATCATCATTTTCATCCAGTTCCGGCCAAGGGGCATCATCGCCCTCAAAGGCCGCGCGGCGGGGGATTGAGCCATGGAACGCAGCTTTGTTGCCAAGAACCCGTCCGTTCTGGTCTTTCTGGCCATCCTGTCGCTGTTCACCTTGGGCGTGACCGTCCTGTCCGAAGGGTTCGGGATTGGTGTAATCTCGACCAGTTTCGTCAAGACACTGGGCAAGACCTTGTGCCTGTGCCTGATCGCCGTGGCGATGGATCTGGTCTGGGGCTTCACTGGCATCCTGTCACTGGGCCACTTCGCCTTTTTCGGGCTCGGCGGCTACATGATCGGGATGTGGCTGATGTACGAACGTACCCGTCTGATCGTGGTCGAGTCGCTGTCTCAAGCCGATATCCCGCCAACATCCGCTGAGGTTGTGGACGCCATCGGCACGCAGATCTTCGGTGTGGTTGGATCGTCGGACTTCCCGCTGATCTGGGCCTTTTCTCACAGCCTAACCCTGCAACTGGTGTTGGTCGTGTTGGTGCCGGGTCTGTTGGCGCTGATCTTCGGCTGGCTTGCCTTCCGCAGTCGCGTGACAGGCGTGTACCTGTCGATCCTGACCCAAGCGATGACATTGGCGCTGGCGCTGTATTTGTTCCAGAACGACAGCGGATTGCGCGGTAATAATGGCCTGTCGGGTCTACAAAACCTGCCGGGCGTCTCCGCCTCGCAAGACGTGGTGTCGATCTGGTTCCTCTGGGCTTCGGCGCTGGCCTTGGGGTTGGGATATATGCTGGCTGCGTGGATCGTGTCGGGTAAGTTCGGCTCGGTCATCCGCGGCATCCGTGATAACGAGGCGCGGGTGCGGTTCCTTGGCTACTCGGTCGAGGTTTATAAGTTGGCCGTCTTTACCCTGACGGCCTGTATCGCGGCCATCGCGGGCGCGCTGTATTACCCTCAGGCGGGTATCATCAACCCCGAGGAAATGGCCCCCATCGCTTCGATCTATCTGGCCGTTTGGGTTGCCATCGGTGGTCGCGGTCGCCTGTACGGTGCCGTCATAGGCGCGGCGTTTGTCAGCCTTCTCAGCACATGGTTCACCGGCGGGCAGGCCCCGGACATCCCGTTAGGTTTCTACACGATCAAATGGGTCGATTGGTGGCAGGTGCTGCTGGGCGTTTCCTTTGTGCTGGTCACTCTGTTCGCACCGCAAGGGATCGGTGGACTGTTCGACCTGTGGACCAATCGCCGCCACCCGGATCGCCACGGTGCAAACCTTGGGCCGGATGACGGATCACTGCGCGAGAAGGAGGCCACCGAATGAGCACTCTGTTGGAAGTCAGCGGCGTCTCTGTCACCTTCGACGGGTTCCGTGCGATCAACAACCTGTCTTTCCAGATCGGTGAGGCCGAACTGCGTGCGGTGATAGGGCCAAACGGGGCGGGCAAGACCACCTTCATGGATATTGTCACTGGCAAGACCCGACCGGATGAGGGCCGGGTGATCTGGGGCGAGAAATCGGTCTCTTTGCTGCGGATGAGCGAGGCCAAGATCGCGCAGGCGGGTATTGGGCGGAAGTTCCAGAAACCCACCGTGTTCGAGGACCAGACCGTGCAGGAAAATCTGCTGATGGCTCTGAAGAACAAACGCGGTTGGTTGGGGGTTTTGTTCTACCGCCCCTCATCGGATGATCTGGAGAAGGTCGAAGAACTGGCCGCTGAGATCGGGTTGAAGGACGAACTGACCCGCAAGTCGGGCGAGCTCAGCCACGGTCAGAAGCAATGGCTCGAAATCGGAATGCTGCTGGCGCAAGAACCGCGTTTGTTGCTGGTTGACGAACCTGCGGCAGGCATGACCCCGCAGGAGCGTGAACACACCACCGACCTGCTGGTGCAGGCGGCAAAGACCCGCGCCGTTGTGGTCGTTGAACACGACATGGAATTCGTCCGCCGCCTGAACTGCAAGGTCACTGTGCTGCATGAAGGCGCGGTTCTGGCCGAGGGATCGCTGGACCATGTGACATCAAATCAGGACGTCATCGACGTCTATCTGGGGCGCTAGGCGATGCTGACACTAAACGATCTGACCCTGCATTACGGGCATTCGCAAATCCTCTACGGTATCTCGATGGAGGCCGCTCAGGGCGAGGTGACCTGTGTGATGGGTACCAATGGCGTCGGCAAGACCAGCCTGATCAAGGCCATCTCCGGCACCCATCCGCGTTCGGGCGGTGAGGTGGTGCTGAATGGTGAAGAACTGGGTATCCTGCCTGCGCACAAGATGGCGTGGAAAGGCGTGGCATATGTCCCGCAGGGGCGCGAGATTTTCCCGCTGCTGACCGTGCGTGAAAACCTTGAAACCGGCTTTGCCTGTCTGCCCGCCAGTGAACACTTTATCCCAGACGAGATTTTCGAACTGTTCCCGGTGCTCAAGAAAATGCAGAACCGGCGCGGTGGTGACCTGTCCGGAGGTCAGCAGCAGCAGTTAGCTATTGCTCGAGCGCTGATCACAAAGCCGCGTCTCTTGCTGCTGGACGAACCGACCGAAGGCATTCAGCCCAACATCATCCAGCAGATCGGAGAGGTGATCCGTCATTTGCGAACCCAAGGTGACATGGCCATCGTTCTGGTCGAACAGTATTTCGATTTCGCCTATGATCTCGCCGATCGGTTCGTTGTTTTGCGGCGCGGCGAAATCCTGATGTCGGGTCTCAAATCGGAGCTTTCCCGCGATCAGGTCTTGCAGGGAGTCACGGTTTAAGGTTCAGTCAGGCGGGCAGGGACGGATCATTGTGAAACTTCGGGCTGAGCGTTCGCATTTTGGCACGCTCGGCGGCAGAAATTTAGTAAAGCAAAGCATTACAAGAAAATACATATTTATAAATATCTTACGTATCATTAACCATAAATCATTAACACTTTACAGTGCTATTTTGTGCATTTGTTTACACAACATTGCTGTATTTTTAATAGGTTATTGGTGATTTTTCAGAACCGCCTCCATACTCAAATTTGCGTGAAACCGCGTTTTCGCCCGCTGGAAGAGGAGCCAGAGAGCGAAAGAAAGGGAAATGGGAGGAATTAATGACTAACAAAACTGTCACACGCCGCGGCGTGCTGAAGTCTGGTGCCGTCGCGGGTGCCGGCGTGGCCTTACCTACAATCTTTACGGCTTCGTCAGCTGCTGCATACACCAACGAACCGACAGGGTCTTCGGTGGTTCTGGGCTTTAACGTGCCCCAGACCGGGCCTTACGCGGAGGAAGGAAATGACGAACTGCTGGCGCAACAGCTGGCGGTCGAGCACCTGAACGGCGAAGGTGACGGCGGCTGCCTGAACACCTTCTCGTCCAAGGCGCTGCAAGGGAACGGCATCCTCGGCAAGAAAGTCGAGTTTGTGACCGGTGATACCCAGACCAAATCGGACGCCGCGCGAGCATCAGCCAAGTCGATGATCGAAAAAGACGGTGCGATCATGATCAACGGTGGTTCGTCTTCGGGCGTAGCCGTTGCAGTACAGGGTCTGTGCCAGGAGGCAGGCGTGATCTTCATGGCGGGTTTGACCCACGCCAACGACACGACAGGCAAGGACAAGAAGGCCAACGGCTTCCGTCATTTCTTTAACGCCTATATGTCGGGTGCCGCTTTGGCTCCGGTGCTGGCCGCCGAGATGGGCAAGGAACGCCGCGCTTACCACCTGACGGCCGACTACAACTGGGGTTGGACCCAGGAAGAGTCGATCGTCGCCTCGACCGAAGCCTTGGGATGGGAAACGGTCAACACAGTAAAGACACCACTCGCGTCAACAGACTTCTCGTCCTATATCGCTCCGGTTCTGAACTCGGGCGCGGATGTGCTGGTTCTGAACCACTATGGCGGCAACATGGTGAACTCGCTGACCAACGCAATTCAATTCGGCTTGCTCGACAAGGTGGCCAACGGCAAGGACTTCAAGATTGTTGTGCCGCTGTATTCCGAATTGATGGCCGCTGGTGCAGGCGAGAACATCAAGGGCGTGCTGGGTTCGATGAACTGGAACTGGCAACTGCAGGATGAAGGCACCAAAGCCTTCGTGAAGTCCTTCGGTGAGAAGTATGGTAAGCCGCCGTCCAATTCGGCCCAGACCTGCTATGCGCAGACACTGCTGTATGCGGATGCCTGCGAGCGTGCGGGGACCTTCAACCCCTGTGGCGTCGTCGAAGCCCTGGAAGACTTCGAGTTCGACGGGCTGGGCAATGGCCCGACTTGGTATCGCGGTGCCGACCACCAGTGCTTCAAGGATGTGCTGGTCGTGCGGGGCAACGAAAACCCGACCAACGCCTATGACACGCTTGAGATCGTCGAGATCACACCGCGCGCGCAGGTCGAATACGATCCGGAACACCCGATGTTCGCTGGCGGCGATCTCGGCCAGTGTAACCCGGGCGCATAAAGCCTTTGGCTGAAGTCTGACCGTCCATGCGGCGGTCAGACCCCTTGTGGCCGGGCAGTCGGGCCTGGTCACAACCACTCAATACACGCTGACCAACCTTAAGGTGGGGCCAATGGACGCCATCCTACTGCAAATTCTCAACGGGCTGGATAAGGGCTCGGCTTATGCGCTGATCGCGCTGGGCTTGACGCTGATTTTCGGTACGCTCGGGGTCGTGAACTTCGCCCATGGGGCGCTGTTCATGATCGGTGCCTTCTGCGCCGTGACCCTGCAGAAAGTTTTCAACCTAAGCTTCCAGACAATCGACGAAACCCAAACGGACTTTCTGGGCAATCCGTTGAAAGTGGAAACGCCTTATGTCGAGGCCTGGTTTGGCCCCGAACTGGGTGCGACAATCATCGACTGGTCGGTGCCGCTGGCCATCCTGTTCGCGATCCCGATCATGTTGCTGGTCGGCTATGTGATGGAGCGCGGGCTGATCAAACATTTCTACAAGCGCCCCCACGCGGATCAGATCCTTGTGACCTTTGGCTTGGCCATCGTGCTGCAGGAAATCGTCAAATATTTCTTCGGTGCCAACCCGATCCAGACCCCGCCGCCCGACGTGCTAAGTGGATCTGTTGATCTTGGCACCATGATCGGTTTCGATCCGAACGCGATCATCTATCCAATCTGGCGATTGGTCTATTTCGGCTTTGCCCTTGCGATTATCGGGGCCGTGTTCTCGTTCCTGCAATTCACCACCTTCGGGATGGTTGTCCGCGCCGGGATGGCGGACCGGGAAACCGTGGGCCTGCTGGGCATAAATATCGACCGCCGGTTTACCATCATGTTCGGCATAGCTGCCGCTGTCGCGGGTTTGGCCGGGGTGATGTACGGGCCGCTCAATCCACCGAATTATCACATGGGGATGGACTTTCTGGTTCTCAGCTTCGTCGTGGTTGTTGTGGGCGGCATGGGCTCATTGCCCGGAGCGGTGCTGGCGGGCTTCCTGCTAGGCATTCTGGAGAGCTTTGCCTCGACCACCTGGGCCACCACCACGATCCCAGGGATCAACCAGATCATCATCTACCTTGTCGCCATCATCGTGCTTCTGACACGCCCGCGCGGGCTGATGGGGCGCAAAGGCGTGATGGAGGACTAAGCCATGTTGGGACTAAACAAAAAAGACACCAGCCTGCTGATTATTGTCGCGCTTTTAACCCTGCTGGCGCCCTTCATCCTGAATCCATTTCCCGAAGGAAGCGCCATGGCGCAGTTCAACGCGGGATATCCGGACCTGATGCAGCGGTTCGTGATTTTTGGCATCTTTGCCATCGGGTTCAACATCCTGTTCGGCCTGACCGGGTACCTGTCCTTCGGCCACGCGGCGTTTCTGGGCGTGGGGTCTTATTCGGCTGTTTGGATGTTCAAACTGCTCAGCTATAACGTCATCCCGGCCATCGCGCTGAGTGTCGTAGTCGCTGGGGTTTTCTCACTGCTCATAGGGTTTGTCAGCTTGCGGCGGTCGGGTATCTATTTCTCGATCCTGACACTGGCGTTCGCGCAGATGAGCTTTGCGCTGGCCTATTCGGTGCTGTCGAACCCCAAGTTTAACCTGACGAATGGGGAAACCGGCCTGCAGGTCTATGCGGATGATCCGCAGATCCTGCAGGGCGCCAATGCACCGGACCTGCCGCATCTGTTCGGTTTGCCAATGCGAGCGACCTACACGATGGATGTGGGCGCGTGGAGCTTTGACTTCAACGCAGGTTACTACCTGTGCGCGGTGATCATGATGGTGGTATTCTACCTGGCGATCCGCATCTTCCGCTCGCCCTTCGGCATGATGCTGCGGGCGGTGAAGTCGAACCAGCAGCGGATGAATTATACTGGCCTGAACTCCAAGCCTTATACGCTGGCGGCCTTTGTGATCTCGGGCATGTATGCCGGTCTGGCCGGTGGCCTGATGGCTGCGATGGACCCCCTGGCAGGGGCCGAGCGGATGCAGTGGACCGCCTCGGGTGAGGTTGTTCTAATGACCATCCTTGGCGGTACTGGCACATTGATCGGCCCGGTTCTGGGTGCGGGCTTCATCAAGTATTTCGAGAACATCTTTTCGAAGATCAACGACAATGTCCTTCACAGCTGGTTCGCCTTCCTGCCGGACGGTCTGGAGGACGCGGTCGTGTTCCTGATCCACCCGTTCATCGGCAAAGGCTGGCATCTGACGCTGGGCATCCTGTTCATGCTGGTCGTGATCTATCTGCCAGGTGGCCTTGTCGAAGGCGGTCAACGTTTGCTGAACCGCTTGAAGCGCAAGAAAACAGACGCCGACGACGCACCGTCGGGCAAAACGGAACCGGCGGAGTAAGGGGCGAGACATGGCAATTCTAAGAGTTAAAGATGTCAGTAAACGCTTCGGTGGCCTCAAGGCACTGACGGATGTGAACCTCAACGTCGAGGAGAACTCGGTCCACGCCATCATCGGCCCCAACGGGGCGGGCAAGTCGACCTTGCTGAACTGTCTGGTGGGCAAGCTGATGCCGGATACCGGGTCGGTGCTGTTCGACAACAACTCGGTGCTGGGGTTGGAGCCGTTTCAGATCAACCAGATGGGAATCAGCCGCGTTTTCCAGACACCCGAGATTTTCGGTGAACTAACGGTGATGGAAAACATGCTGATACCAATCTTCGCTATGCGGGATGGTGCGTTCCGGATGCACGCCTACGAAACGATCGCCAATGAAAAGGCCATCGTGGAACAGGCCGAGGTGATGCTGGAAGAGATGAACATGGCCGACAAGCGCGAGATGCACGCCGCGTCCTTATCACGCGGCGATAAACGGCGACTTGAGATCGGTATGTGCCTTAGCCAGAACCCACGTTTGTTGCTGCTTGACGAACCCACTGCGGGCATGGCGCGGGCGGATACCAACAACACCATCGATCTGCTGAAGCAGATCAAAGAAGAGCGGAACATCACAATCGCCATTATCGAGCATGACATGCACGTAGTCTTCAGCCTCGCAGAGCGCATCACCGTTTTGGCGCAAGGCACACCGCTGGTCGAAGACATACCGGAAAACATTCGCGGGAATCCCAAGGTCCGCGAGGCCTACCTGGGCGAGGCTGCATAAGGAAAAGCTATGAACGAGAAACCTGACTTTTCGAAAAACGCCAACAAGGCCAGCACCGCCCCTGCCTTTCTTTCGGTGTGGGATATGCACTCCTATTACGGCGAAAGCTACATCGTGCAGGGCGTTGGTTTTAACGTGCATGAGGGTGAGATCCTGGCTCTGCTGGGGCGTAACGGGGCGGGTAAGACCTCGACCCTGCGATCCATCGCACGGGTGGGCGATCCTGAGGTGCGCCATGGTGAGATCTGGCTGGATCACCAGCCGCTGCACAAGATGACAAGCTATGAGGCCGCAGCTGCAGGCTTGGGGCTGGTGCCAGAAGATCGGCGGATCATCCCCGGTCTGACGGTCGAGGAAAACCTGCAACTCGCACAGATCGCTCCGCCGGTCGGTTGGTCGCTGGAACGGCTCTATGAACTGTTTCCAAGATTGGGTGAGCGCCGCAAGCAAGAGGGTGTCACCCTTTCGGGTGGCGAGCAGCAGATGTTGGCGATCGCCAGGGCACTGGCGCGGGACATAAAAGTTCTGCTGCTGGATGAACCCTATGAAGGTCTGGCGCCTGTTATTGTCGATGAGATTGAGAAAACGCTGGTTCACGTAAAGCAGCAGGGCATGACCACGATCATCGTCGAGCAGAACGCCGTACGGGCGCTGGAACTAGCGGACCGGGCGATCATTCTGGATACCGGCAGCATCGTGTTCGACGGCTCGGCGGATGAAGTGCTGCAAAATACGCAGTTGAGGGAAGAATACCTGGCGATTTAGGCCGAACAAATTCGATCAGCAACCCTTGTAGGGGCGAAAGGCGGGGTGGTTTCCACTCCGCCTTTTTCATGCATTGGAGGCCTTCGTCAGGGGCATTTCAGCTCAAAAACGGGTCAAACGCAAAAAAACACGAAAAATAAAGCTGTAATTTCAACGGCGTCTGATGACCTAAGGGAAACCCCCAATACCGGAATTGGAATCGATTCGTTATCCATAATGTATCGAACGGGTCATTACGGACGATACCACTTTTCCCCTGTGAGGGGCTGGCTTCTTACCCCCTCGGCCGGCCCCTCAGTAAACGCCCGTGACCCGTTGCGATCCCCCTGAATTAACTGTCAGGTATTCTGCTTCAGCGATTGCAGAACCTGGGTGACAAGCGTTGGCAATTCGGCGGAGTCACCATAGCTGTCGGTGTGCGGAATTTCGGCAACGGGAGACTTGCGGTAGCCTTCGGTGAACAGAAGAAACGGCACCTGCGCGCGCTGTGCAGTTTCGGCGTCCACCTCGCTGTCGCCAACAAAAAGTTGCGGACCGGCAGAGTTGACGGCGGCAAAGCTCGCCTTCAGATGGGCTGGGTCGGGCTTGCGTGTGTGCAGGCTGTCCCCACCCAGAACAGCATCGAAGTAATGCGCCAGGTTCATGGCTTCCAGCACGTGTCGTGCCGGGGCTTCGGGTTTGTTGGTGCAAACACCCAAAACGCAACCCATATCCCGCAGCTGTTCCAGCGCCTGCATCACGCCGGGATAAACAACGGTTTTGTCGCTAGCACCGGCGTTGTAATGCGTCAGAGTCTGTCGGGTCAGGTCGGCATGGCGGTCCATCGACAGGTCGAAATGCAGAATCACGCGCTCGACCAGTTTGGGCAGGCCGTTGCCCACGAATTGTTGCACTTGTTCCAGCGGCAGCGCGGCGACGTTGTTGTCATGCAACATCCTGTTGGTGGCTGCGGCAAGGTCCGCAAGGCTGTCCACCAGCGTTCCGTCCAGGTCGAACATGATTGTCGCGCTCATCGGTAGCCCCCGTCTGTTTGAAGTCCTGCACGAGACCTATCCCGCCTGATTTTACGGCGCAATCACATTGGTTTGGAGATTTTTTCAGAACTGGCTTGACATACCTGACTAAATTAATCAGATTAACTGTGAAGTGAGCAGCCAACCCCATTTCGGGTCAGCCAGATCAAGAAAAATGCGAACAGATCAAGGAATTTCGCCTGAGACCACTTGGAGTTGTCCTGATGAATATGCAGAACCCGAATCCCAGCCAATCCTACGCCGTATCCATGCTGCCCGCGCACAAGGCCGAAGACCTGACCAAAGGCGGCAACCTTGCTCATATCGAGCTGGGCGACCAGTTGTACACCTTGCGCATCACCCGCGCCGGTAAGCTGATCCTGACCAAATGAGCGTGCAATCCCCTCGGGGCGGGGCGGCCGTTGGCCGCCTTGCCGACCTGAGCCCGGTCGAAGCTGGCGCCGTGATGTATCTGCGGCTCTGGGGTGATGGCGCACAGGGGCGTTCGGACGCTGCCAGTGACTTTCAAATCGCGTTGGGTGCAGAAAGCGGTCGCGCTGCGATGATGACGCTGGACCAGTTGTGTTCGCTTTGTACGCATCACGGGCGGCGTCCGTTGATCCGTCACGGGCTGGGTTGTTCCTGTCTGGGTGCTGACGAAAACTGTTTCGCTCAGATGATCTCAGCCGCCTCAGAAGGCGACCGCGAGGATGCGATGATGATGGCCTCGCTGATTGTGCGGGCCGACTTTGCCCCCGCTTTGGCATCATTGTCCGAAGAACTTGGTCTGGCGCTGCGTCGTATGACGACGTCCGTTCCAATGCCCACGACCGGGCACCGATCCCCTGCAGCCGTGCTGCATTAAAACAGCAGGCAAGCGTTAAACCCCGGCCGCGAGAGCCGGGGTTTTTCTTGTCAGCAGCACCCGCACCCGGCGTGGTGGTGATCATGATCGCAGGCCGGGGCTGGGGTAAAATCACCCACCTCGGCCAGCACGTCCCACAGCGCCCAGAGGATCATGTCCACATCCTCGGCTTCGATGGTCAGAGGCGGGCGGATTTTCAGGATATTGTCCTTTGGCCCTTCGCTGCCGATCAGGATGCGATGATCGCGCATCCGGTTTTTGACGTGTTTGCAAATCTCAGTGCCCTCGGACCCATCGGGGTTGATCAGTTCAACGCCGAGAAACAGGCCCATACCGCGTACATCACCGACACAGCCGAAATCAGCCTCGATCTGGCGAAGGCCATTCATCAGGCGCGTGCCCATGTCACGAGCATTGTCTTGCAGGCCCTCGTCATCGACAATATCCAACACCTCTTTGCCGATCCGGCAGGACAGGGTCGAGCCGCCAAAGGTCGAGAAGAACTCGATCCCGTTGTCAAAGCTCCGGGCGATTTCTTTGGTTGTGACCAGCACGCCCAGCGGGTGCCCATTGCCGATGGGTTTGCCCAAGACAACGATGTCGGGCAGCGCGCCCTGATGTTCGAAGCCGAAATAGTAGTCGCCCAGACGTCCCAGCCCGGTCTGCACTTCGTCGGCGATGCAAACGCCGCCCGCTGCGCGGATTTTCTCATATACGGCAGGCAGGTAGCCCTTGGGTGGGATGATCTGACCACCGACCGAGGGGAAGGTCTCGGCGATGAAACCGGCCACGCCCTGACCCTTGTCTTGCAAGGCGGCAATCGCGGGGTCGACGAGGTCAGCGTATTTCCGGGCGCGGTCGCGATCGTCGCGTTTGAAGGACCCGCGATAGTCGTCGGCCACTTCGACCAGTTCGACCCAGTCGGCCTGACCGATTCCGCCGGGCTTGTTGAACTTGTAGGCGGAGATCGCCACTGCCGCGTTGGTGTTCCCGTGATAGCCGTGGTCCGGTGTCACGATCCCCTTGGCCCCGGTATGGGCGCGGGCCAGCCGCAAGGCCAGTTCGTTGGCTTCGGTGCCCGAGTTGACGAAGAAACAGACCTCGAAATGATCCGGCAGTTTCGATAACACCTTGTCGGCAAACGCCGTCTGCGCCGGGTGCAGATAGCGGGTATTCGAGTTCATCCGCTTCAATTGATCCGCTGCCACCGCTTGAATGCGTGGATGCGCGTGTCCCACATGGGGAACGTTGTTGTATGCATCCAGATAGGGGCGGCCCCACTCGTCGAACAGGTGGTGTTTCCAACCACGTACCAACATTACCGGATCGTCGTAGGTCAGGCTGAGATTACCTCCAAAATGATCGTGCCGACCCCGCAGGATCGCCTGCTTGTCGGTCGGGTGGTAGAACACCTTGTCATCCGGCAGGTTCAACATCGCCGCCGGGTTGGGGCAGATGGCGTGCCACAGTTCCAACTCATCCGGATCGGCCACACCGGGCCAGTCAGTCTGCATCCCGTCCGTGGACAAGGCCAGCTGGAAATGCACATGCGGGGCCCAGCCGCCGTTCTGGTTGGCGTCCCCCAGCCGGGCAAAGGCTGCACCCTGCGCCACCGGGTCGCCCGGTTTCAGGCGGTCGCAAACCTCGGGATCCAGATGGCCGTAGAGTGTGTAGAACGGGTCGCCCTCGGGCGTTTCGTGATGCAGGATCACCACGCCGCCATAGTCCAGATGGGCGTCGCGGTTCTCGACAGCTTCGACGCGACCGCTCATCGGCGCGTGCAGAACAGTACGGGCGGATGCAAACACGTCCACCGCAAGATGCACGGTGCGCCGATCTGAGGTCTTCCACGGCCCTTTGCGGAAGCCGGGCTCGGCATAGATCAGACGAGGTTCGTTGTAATAACCCAGCCACAGGCCCTTGCCAAATTCCTCACCCACGCGAGCGGCTTCTTCCAGCGGCATGTGGAACGGGTTCTGCGGCCAAGTTGAGTTTTCAACTGACAGCGAGCCCATGGGTACTTCGCTCAGGTCCTGTCCGAACATTTCCGCGAATTGGCCGCGATGCTCGGACAGGTAGGCATGGATGCGCTCGGCACTATTGGTGACGGGCAAGTGGCAGGCTGTGCGCAATCGGGCCGCCATCAGGTCGCCATTCACGCTTGTGTTTTCCAGGAACCGCCAGGCCGGGGTCTGACTGATGGTCACGTATGGATCGTCCGGATTTTCAGCCGCCATCAGGGTTGAGTTTACGACAGACACCGCCAGTCGCATCCGCAGCAATGGCCAGATCAAATCGACCTCATCCGCGCGCAGCCGGTTTGCTGCGTGATACCCGCGTACCATTGCCGCCAAAGCGCGCTCGGGTTTGGGGTGATCCAGAACGATATAGGCGCCCGCAATCGCCAGATCGCAAATACGCGGTGCTGCGCACATGTCGCCCAGATCGATCAGACCCGAGACGCTCTGGCGTTGTCCCAACTCACCTTCGACCAGTATGTTGTAGTCGTTGGCATCATTGTGGATCGCCTGGTTGGGCAGTCCCGACAATTGTTCGGAAATTGCATCGAACGCGCCGCAAATCTCGGACAGTAACGCGCGGCGTTCGGGATCAGAAATCACATCCAGCTTGTCGGTGACCCAACCCGCCTGCGTCAGGTCCCATTTGAAATCCGCCCGGTGCAAACCGTCATGCGAGAACCGCTCCAACGCCTTGTCCGTCGCCCCCAAAACGCGGCCCAGCTTTAGGACCAGCTCCTCGGACTTGGGTGCCGTTTTTGCATAGCACTGTCCCGGCAGGCATTCGAGTAGCCAGGCCAGCCGTATCTCTCCTTGCTGATCGGCAATCTCGGGCAGCAGCGCCCCGTTCAGGTCTGGAAATACCTGAGGGAAGGGCAGACCGGGTGCCTCGCTTTCGATGTGGGCCAGAGCCTTGACCTGAAGGTCCACGAGTTGGGCCTCGCAGCCTGCACGCATGACCTTCAGCACGTAATCCTGACCATTTGTCGCCCTGACCAAAAAGTTCAGGTCGTACTCGCCGTCCAGACGCTCCAATTTGGCGTCCAGCCCCCAATGCGTGCGCAGGGCAATTGCCCAGAATTCCGTTATGCCGCTCATACGATTTCCAGTCCCTTCGTCATCGGGGGGTCTCTTCATCTGGCTAAAATACCCTCGGGGGTGAATTGGCCCAACGGGCCAAGAGGGGGCAGACAGCCTCCTAAACCTCAGTCCAAAGCGCGCAACCGCTTGATCAACGAGGACGTATCCCACCGGCTCCCGCCCAGTTTCTGCACGTCCTTGTAGAATTGATCGACCAACGCGGTCACCGGCAGCGATGCCCCGGTCTCGTTGGCCGTCTCAAGGCAAATCCCCAGATCCTTGCGCATCCAGTCCACTGCAAAGCCGTGATCGAAATGATCGTCCAGCATGGTCTCATACCGGTTCGCCATCTGCCAGCTGCCCGCCGCACCCTGACTGATCACCTCAACAACCGATCGTCCGTCCAGTCCGGCTTTCTCGGCAAAATGCAACGCTTCGCTGAGGCCCTGAACCAGCCCTGCAATGGCGATCTGGTTGCACATTTTGGTCATCTGCCCCGCGCCACTGTCACCAATCCGGCGGCAGATTTTGGAGTAGACCTGCATGATCGGCTCGGCTGCATCATAGGCGGACTGATCACCGCCACACATGATCGAAAGCACCCCGTTTTCAGCCCCTGCCTGACCACCCGAGATCGGCGCGTCCACGAAGGCAATCCCTTGAGCCTGACCAGCCTCATATAGTTCACGGGTTACTTTAGCCGACACGGTGGTGTGGTCGACGAAAACCGCACCGTCGGTCCTGCCATGGAACGCGCCATTCTCTCCAGTGCAGACCATCCGCAGGTCATCATCGTTTCCGACGCAGGCCATCACGAACTCAGCACCTTGCGCGGCCTCTTTGGGTGTGGCCGCCATGGCGCCACCGTGTTGGCTGACCCATGCTTCGGCTTTTGCAGCGGTGCGATTGTAAACAGTCACCTCATGACCCGCCGCCTGCAGGTGGCCGGCCATTGGATAGCCCATGACGCCCAGGCCCAGAAACGCAACTTTTGCCATTTGGTGATCCTCTCTGCTATCCGGCCCCATTTTATGCAGCAGGCCGGAGTGTTGGGCAGAGACAAAGCAAAGCTGCGCCTAAAGAGCAACCCCGTGTCAGGCTTTGCCGCCCAAATCCTGCAGGATCGGACAATCTGGGCGGTCATCTCCGGCGCAGGCATCGATCAGGTGACCCAGAGTGTTGCGCATCGCGTTGAGGTCAGCGATCTTGGCCTCGATCTGCACCAGATGCGCCCGGGCGACCTTTTTGACATCGGCACTGGCGCGGGTCTCATCCTCATAAAGCGCCATCAGGGTGCGGCAATCCTCGATGGTGAAACCTAACGCGCGTGCACGGCCCAGAAAGTTCAGCTTGTGCACGTCCTGTTCGCGAAAGCGGCGATAGCCGTTGTCGTCGCGCATCGGTTTGATCAGACCGATATCCTCGTAATAACGGATTGTCTTGGCAGGCAGGCCGGTCTGGTTTGCAACATCTCCGATATTCATGGCGTGACCTTTTGCGTTTTGTGGCCTTGCGGCGTTTCCGGCAGACTGGCGCGGACGCGGCGAAGGCGCAGCGCGTTCGAGACCACAAAGACACTGGACAAGGCCATTGCCCCGGCGGCGAGGGCAGGGGACAAAAGGTGCCCGCTGAACGGGTAAAGTACTCCTGCAGCCACCGGGATCAGCAGGATGTTATAGCCAAAGGCCCAACCGAGGTTCTGGCGGATGTTGTGCATGGTGCGGCGACTGATATCAACCGCATTGGCAACGCCGCGCAGATCACCGGACATCAGCACCACATCTGCGGTTTCGATTGCCACGTCGGTGCCGGTGCCAATGGCCACGCCGATATCTGCAGCTGCCAGCGCAGGGGCATCGTTGATGCCGTCGCCGACAAAGGCCAGCGTTCCGAACTGATCCCGCAGCGCGGTGATTGCGGCCAGCTTGCCGTCCGGCAGGACCTCGGCCGTGACATGGTCGATGCCCAGCCGGTCGGCCAGAGCCTTCGCGGTGCGGGCGTTGTCTCCGGTCACCATCGCCAGTGTCACGTCCATTGCGTGTAGCCGCTGCAACGCATCCAGTGTACCGGGTTTGACCGGGTCCGAGACCGCAAGCAGCGCTGCCGCCTGTCCGTCGATGGCGGCAAACAGGGGCGTTGCGCCTTCGTTGGCACGTTGGTCGGCCTCGGCAATCAGATCAGCCAGATCGACCCCATGCTGTGCCATCAGCCGAGGCGATCCGATCAGGATGTCGCGCCCTTCGACCGTTGCCTGAACGCCCAGCCCGGTCAGAGATTGAAACTCTGACGTCAATGGCAGGTCCGACGGGCCAGCCCGGGTGATTGCGGTGGCGATCGGGTGCTCGGATTGCGCTTCGACCGCAGCGGCCAGCCGCAGGACGGTGTCGCGGTCAAAGCCGTTAACAGGGGTTACGTTTTCCAATTCGGGCCGCCCCAGCGTCAGCGTTCCGGTCTTGTCCAGCGCGATCACCTTGGCCTGTTGCAACTGCTGGAGCGCATCACCCTTGCGGAACAATACGCCCAGCTCTGCCGCGCGCCCGGTTCCCACCATGATCGAGGTCGGCGTGGCCAGACCCATGGCACAGGGGCAGGCGATGATCAGGACGGAAACTCCGGTAACCAAAGCCATCGGCAAAGCGGGCGCCGGGCCAAAGATCAGCCAGACCGCGATGGTCAGCAAAGCCACGGCAATGACCACGGGCACGAACCAGGCGGTGATCCGATCGACCAGCCCCTGAATCGGCAGCTTGGCCCCCTGTGCCTGTTCGACCATGCGGATGACTTGTGCCAGAACGGTGTCGGCCCCAACCCGAGTGGCTCGGATGCGCAACGCTCCGGTGCCGTTGACCGTACCACCAACGACCTGATCTGAAGGTGCTTTGCCGACGGGTACGGGTTCACCGGTGATCATGCTTTCATCGACGTAAGATGTGCCCTCAAGCACGTTTCCGTCGACCGGAACCCGCTCGCCGGGGCGGATTTGCAGGACATCCCCGACCGTGATCTCGGCAATCGGGCGATCGATGAAAGTGCCGTCCATTTCAACTCGTGCGGTTTTAGGCTGCAGTCCCACCAGCTTGCGGATGGCGGCGCCGGTGCGGCCCTTGGCGCGTGCCTCCATCACCCGTCCCAGCAGGATCAGGACCACGATGACCGAGGCGGCCTCGAAATAAACGTTGGCACTGCCCTGCGGCAGAAGCTGCGGCGCAAAGGTGGCGGTAACCGAAAACAGATAGGCCGCTCCCGTGCCCAAAGCGACCAGCGCGTTCATGTCCGGTGATCCACGCAGCAGCGAGGGGATGCCCTTGGTATAGAACACCCGCCCCGGACCCAGTAACAGCACCGAGGTCAGCGCGAATTGAATGAGGTGGCTGGTCTGAGTACCGATAGTCGCATGCACCCAGTGGTGAAAGGCGGGGATCATGTGGCCGCCCATCTCGAGCACGAACACGGGCAGGGCCAGCGCGGCGGCAAGCAGTGTGGCACGGATCAGCGCGTGCGCTTCCTCGGTTTTTATCTGATCTGTCGGAGTTTTGGTGCTTTCTGCTACACGGGCAGGATAGCCAGCATCTTCGGACAGCTTTGCCAGTGCCTGCGGATCGGTCGCGCCGTCAACATAGGTGATCGTGGCGCTTTCCGTGGCCAGGTTGACTTGCGCCTCGACCACGGCCGGATCGGCGGTCAGGGCGCGCTCGATCCGGGACACGCATGAGGCGCAGTTCATGCCGCCGATCTTCAGCGTCGTTTGCCGCGTCGCTGCCGGGTATCCGGCACCACTCAGCGCTTCGGTCAAGGACCCGATCTGACCGTCATAGGTGACCTGCGCGGTTTCGGTTGCAAAATTGACCGAGGCGTCGGACACCCCTGGCACGTCGCGCAGCGCGGTTTCCACCCGCCCGATGCAGGACGCGCATCCCATGCCCGAGATTTTCAGCTGAATTGTCTGTGCCGTGGCCATCCGACTCATCCTGTTGAGAGTTTCTCCCTCCAGATGGGGGTTCCAGTCACCGGAAGGTCAAGGGGGCATGGCAGATTATCGCACAATTTCCTTGGGTGGGTGTCAGCGGTCCAGAAGCTGATTCAACAGCAAGGAATCGTACATCACGGGTGGAGAACTGCGAACAGATTCCGGCGAGGCAAAGAAGGCCAGCATAAGGGCGATGAGCATCAACAGAGCACTGATCAGACAAAGGCTGGCAATATTCAATGCAGACCGCAGCATGGTGGGCTCCTTATGATTGTTGAGACCTGTCCGGTCCGGGGGTCAGGACAGTTGGGCCAGTTGCTGTTTCAGTTTTTCGTTTTCGGCCTGAAGCTGCGCCAACTGCTGCCCAAGTGCGTTCAGATGCGGGCGCAGTTCAGCTTCGGTAAAGCGCGGCGTGATATGCCTTGGGCAGTTCCAGTCCAAGGCCTCTACCTTAATGATGGCGGCACGTTCGGCAGGGGCGTCGGCGCCCTCGGGATACAGGCTGGCTGCTGCGGCTTCGCCTTCAGTGAATTCCACCCGGCCTAGTATCTTGAGGCGCCGCTGGTTGGCATAATCCATCAGGATCAGCGCGATCCGGTCGTTCCCGTCCAGATTCCCGCGCGAAATATACTGTTTGTTGCCGGATAAATCGGCGTAGCCGATGGTTTGCGGGCCCAATACCTTCAGGAAGCCGACCGGCCCGCCACGATATTGGACGTAAGGCCAGCCAGTCTCGGATACAGTCGATTGATAAAACCCGTCACGCGCTTGGATAAAGTTCTTTTCGGCCGGTCCGATTTGGTGCCCCTGTTGCGGACCGTCCTCGATAAACTTGGCGTAGGTTTTGGCCGAGCCCATTCTTTCCTGATGAGCCCGAACGGCGGGGGTAAAGGTCAATTCGGAAAAGGCGCGCGGCATGATCTATCCTCTCACAAGCCCAGGTCAGACAGACCGGGATGATCGTCAGGGCGGGGGCCTTGGGGCCAGTGAAACAGGCGGTCGGCCTCGGAAATCGGCAAGTCGTTCAACGAGGCGTGTCGCTTGGCCATTCGACCATCGTCGGCAAATTCCCAGTTTTCGTTGCCATATGACCGGAACCACTGACCGCTGTCGTCCCGCCATTCATAGGCATAGCGGACGGCAATTCTGTTACCGGAAAAAGCCCAGAGCTCTTTGATCAGCCGGTAGTCCAGCTCCTTGTTCCACTTGCGTGTCAGAAAGGCGTGGATGGATTCGTGACCGTCAAGGAACTCTGACCGGTTCCGCCACTGGCTGTCATCGGTATAGGCCAGCGTGACCGCATCAGCATCACGGCTGTTCCACGCGGTTTCAGCCATGCGAACCTTCTGAATGGCGGTTTCCAGCGTGAACGGCGGCAGAGGCGGGCGGCTCATCACATGGTCTTTCATGTCAACGCGGCCGCAATCAGCGCCAAAGTCAAAAGAACAGGAACGTATTGGGGGGCGAAAAGGCTGGCATGGCGTCTCATCTGGGTACTCCATGGTTAACAGATCGGTACATCCTTAACCCAATGTGTACCGATCGGTAAACTTTTGCAAGTCTTATTTTGGAATTTTGCGGGGCCGCTCTCGGAGGTTGTGATTTCAGCCATCGACCATTATGTACTGATCTGTACACTCAGGAGCCCGTATATGCGCCCAAACAAACGTGACGAACTGGTCCGCAAAGCCTTGCAGGTTTTTTACCGCGACGGCTTTCACGCCACCGGGATGGACAAGTTGGTGGTTGAAACGGGTGTCTCCAAAACCTCGATGTACAAGCATTTCCGTACCAAGGAGGATCTGATCCTTGCCGCGCTGCACTTACGGGATGAGAGTTTTCGCGAGGATTTCCTGAGCCGTATCAGCGAGATATCCGACACCCCGGCCGGTCAGTTGATCGCCAGCTTTGACGCATTGGGCGAGTGGTTCAGCGAGGAAGACTACCGCGGCTGCATGTTCATCAAGGCTGGGGCGGAATATCAGGAAGAGGATCACCCGATCCACAAACAGTCGGCGGAGCACAAGCAGATATTGCTGGATCACTTTACCGATCTGGCCCGCAAAGCTGGCGCGCGCGATCCGGAACACTTGGCCTGTCAGATCGTCCTGTTGCAGGAGGGCGCTATCGTTTCGGCAGTATTCCTGAAGTCCTGCGATCCGGCGCAAGATGCCAAGGCGGCAGCGCAAATTCTGCTGGACAACGCACTGGCATAAGCCGGGCCTGATCATCAAAACGACGTTGCGTTCCAGTGCCACGGGGCGGATTGGAATGCCAATTTCCTGCGGCTAGGCTTGTCATGCAAAGACGAGGGGGAGGATGTCGTATGCCGCTTTTTACCACGACTGCCGGTTGGGTTGCCGAAGAACACCAGATGTTCGCTGAAATGGCGGACCGGTTCATGGGGGAAGAACTGGCTCCTAATCTCGACCGCTGGAACGAGAACGGTGTTGTCGATCGTGATATGTGGCGCAAGGCGGGTGACATGGGATTGATGGCCGGTGCGATCCCCGAAGCTTATGGCGGAGTTGGGGGCGGCATCGGGTTTGACGCGGTGACGTTGTACGCACAGGCCTCGCACGGCGATTCCGGTTGGGGATACGCCATTCAGTCCATCGTCGTTCACTACATCAACACCTATGGCAGTGAGGATCAAAAGCGGAACTGGCTGCCGCGTCTGGCCTCGGGCGAGATGGTTGCTGCGCTGGCCATGACCGAACCCGGTACTGGTTCCGATGTGCAGTCCATTCGCACGACCGCGGACAAGGATGGCAATTCCTATCGGCTTAATGGGTCCAAGATATTCATCACCAATGGACAGTCCGCAGACCTGATCCTGGTGGCCTGCAAGACCGATAAATCTTTGGGTTCCAAGGGTGTCTCGCTGGTCGCTGTTGAGACCGAGGGCGCAGAGGGATTCCGCAAGGGGCGGAACCTCAAGAAGCTGGGCATGAAGGCCAATGACACTGCTGAATTGTTCTTTGAAGACGTCAAGGTGCCGATGACCAATCTTCTGGGTACGGAAGAGGGGCAGGGTTTCTATCAGATGATGAAACAGTTGCCGTGGGAACGTCTGACCATCGGCATCGGAGCGCTGGGCGCGATTGATTTTGCCATCGCAGAAACGGTGAAATACACGCAAGAGCGTAAAGCATTTGGCCAACGGGTGATGGATTTCCAGAACACCCGCTTCAAACTGGCCGAGTGCAAGACCAAGGCCGAAGTTCTGCGCAGCTTCGTCAATGACTGTATCGCGCGGCTTGAGGCGGGAACCTTGGATGCCGCCACCGCCTCGATGGTGAAGTACTGGGGGTCGGAAGTTCAGAACGAGGTCATGCACGAATGCCTGCAACTGTTCGGCGGCTATGGGTTCATGATGGAATACCCGATCGCCCGCCTCTACGCGGACGCGCGTGTTCAGATGATCTATGGTGGCACCAATGAGATCATGAAGGAACTTATCGCACGGTCTTTGGACACCTAGTTAAACCGCGTCTGCCTGGCCCCCTGCCGTCCGCAGGATGCAAGGCCAAAGGCCGCTCAGTGTGAAGCCGGTCAATTTTTACAGGCGCGGCGCCTGATCAATCTGGCCTTGCAGCCACGCGCGAAACGACTTCAGCGGTTCAGATTCCGCACGGGATTGCGGCCAGACAAGAAAAAAGTCCCCAAGGCTCACCCCTGGTCCGTGCCAAGCTTGTACCAGTCGGCCCGCCTTCAGGTCGGCCTCGACCAGATAGCTGGGCAGCAATGCCACGCCCAACCCGTGGATCGTGGCCTGCCCCATGGTCGAGAATTGATCGAACAGCATTCCACGAATCCCGGTAACCTCATGCCCCTGCGCGGCGAACCACTTTTCCCAGGCGTCGGGGCGCGTTTCGAGGTGCAGCAAAGGGGCTTGTGTTAGCCACCCTATGTCATCTGCAACATCGGGCAATAAATCGGGTGAGCATACCGGCAGTACGTCTTCGCGCATGATGGGCAAGTAGTTCACGCCAGCCCATTCGCGTTGGCCGAAGTGTATGGCAGCATCGAAACGTTCGGTGTCAAAGTCGAACGGCCGCAGCCGGGTATTCAGGTTTACCGTAACTTCCGGGTGGCGGCGTGCGAAATCCTGCAGACGTGGGGCTAGCCAGTGCATTCCGAAAGCAGGCAGGATCGACAGATTCAGCGACCCACCGGTTGGGTTGGCTTTCAGTTTCAGAGACGCCTGCGCAAGCTGATTGAGCGCAGTGCGCGCGACCTGAACGTATTCTTTCGCCGCAGGTGTCAGGTGCAACCGCATCTGGCTACGTTGGATCAGGTCCACACCTAATTGCTCTTCCATCGATTTGAGCTGTCGGCTGATCGCGCTTTGAGTCAGCGAGAGTTCCTCCGCGGCGGCTGAGGCACTGCCAAGGCGGTCGACGGCTTCAAGCGCCAGCAGAGAGGGGATAGAAGGCAAAAATCGACGCGGGGCTATCATATGACTAATCCTCATACCTTTCGGATGGAATATCACTGGCATTTGGGGCGCGCCAGCCCGATACACATACAGGCTTTTCTTTTGGGTGACCGGGTGAGGACCTGCGTGCTCTCCATGACAAAATCGCCCATCTAAAGAGTTGAAAGACCGGGGAACAGGCCATGGATCGCGCTCAGATCGTTCACGAAAACTTCCTGACCCGGGTTGCCAAAGGTGACTTTCCCGACGGTGCAGCACCGCGGCCAGGTCTCAGCAACACCGACGCGGTGTCGCTTTTTCGGTCTCAGGTCCTGAGCCGGGCGCTGGATCGCACCAGTCGCGCGATGCAGAAGGCGGGGCAGGGGTTCTATACCATCGGATCATCCGGGCATGAGGGGATGGCGGCTGTCGCGCACGCGTTGCGCCCTACCGATATCGCCTTTCTGCACTATCGTGATGCCGCGTTTCAAATTGCTCGGGCCGAGCAGGTGCCGGGTCAGCAGATCGCCTGGGACATGCTGCTCAGTTTTGCTTGTTCCAAAGAAGACCCGATCTCGGGCGGGCGGCATAAGGTTCTGGGCTCCAAGGCGCTGATGATCCCACCGCAGACTTCGACCATTGCCAGCCATCTGCCCAAGGCGGTTGGCGCGGCCTATAGTCTGGGCGCGGCACGGCGGCACACCCCCGAGCACCGGGAATTGCCCGAGGATGGGATTGCGATGTGTTCATTCGGGGACGCTTCGGCCAACCATTCCACGGCGCAGGGGGCGATCAACACCGCCGGGTGGACCAGCGTGCAATCGACGCCGCTGCCGCTGCTGTTTGTGTGCGAGGACAATGGCATCGGTATCTCGGTCAAAACACCGAGAGGCTGGATACAGGCGTCGATGGAGCATCGTCCGGGCATCAAGTATTTTCAGGCCAACGGGTTGGACATCTATGAGACCTTCGCCGTTGCGCAAGAGGCTGCAGATTACGTACGCACCCGTCGAAAGCCTGCCTTTTTGCATCTGAAAACCGTGCGCCTTTATGGCCATGCGGGGGCGGATGTGCCAACCACCTATCTGTCGAAGTCCGAGGTCGAATCGGACGAGGCCAATGACCCCTTGCTGCACTCTGTGCGTTTGTTGGATCAGGCGGGAGCGTTGTCGCCCGCTGAGGCGCTGAAAATCTACGAGGATACCTGCGCCCGCACGGACCGTGTAGCAGCTGAAGCAACCACTCGCCCGCATCTGGCCAATTCCGCTGAGGTGATGGCCAGCCTGATCCCTCCGAAACGTCCCTGCAAACCCACCAACGGTCCCAGTGCCGAGGCCCGGGCCAAGGCTTTTGGCGGCGACCTGCGCGCGATGGATGATCCGCAGCCCATGAGCCGCCTGATCAATTGGGCGCTTACCGATCTGATGCTGGAA
The DNA here is from genome assembly GCF_056536985.1 of Ruegeria sp. CH8. Lineage (NCBI taxonomy): Bacteria > Pseudomonadati > Pseudomonadota > Alphaproteobacteria > Rhodobacterales > Roseobacteraceae > Ruegeria > Ruegeria sp. CH8. The sequence continues at coordinate 167,909 of NZ_JBQFQR010000008.1, forward strand.
CATGGTGAGATCGTCTGCATGGGCGAAGACGTTGGCCGCAAGGGCGGCGTTTATGGCGTGACCCAGAAGCTGCAGCAGCGGTTCGGCCCGGACCGGGTGATCGACACGCTGCTGGACGAACAGTCCATTCTGGGGCTGGCGATTGGTATGGGGCACAACGGGTTCATCCCGATCCCCGAAATCCAATTTCTCGCCTACTTGCACAATGCCGAGGATCAGATCCGGGGCGAGGCCGCGACCCTGCCGTTTTTTTCGAACGGTCGGTTCACCAACCCGATGGTGCTGCGGATTGCGGGGTTGGGCTATCAGAAAGGGTTCGGCGGGCATTTCCACAACGATAACTCTCTGGCCGTGTTGCGTGATATTCCGGGTGTAATTATTGCCTGCCCCTCCAGCGGAGCGGATGCGGCGCAGATGCTGCGCGAATGCGTGCGATTGGCGCGGGAAGAGCAGCGCGTGGTGGTGTTTCTGGAGCCTATCGCCCTCTATCCAATGCGAGACCTGCATGAGGCGCAGGATGGCGGGTGGATGACAACCTATCCCTCACCGGATCAACGCATCGCGCTTGGTGAGGTTGGTGTGCACGGGGACGGTACCGATCTGGCTATCGTGACCTATGGCAACGGGCATTATCTGTCGAAACAGGCCCTGCCCGAATTGCAGGCCGCAGCCGTGAAGACCCGGATCATCGACATGCGCTGGCTCGCGCCGCTACCGGTCGAGGCGCTGCGCGAGGTCACCAAACCCTGCGCGCATGTTCTGGTTGTGGACGAATGCCGTCGCACCGGCAGCCAGTCCGAGGCGTTGATGACGTTCTTTGCCGAGGATAGCCCCGATACCCCAACCGCCCGCGTCGTGGCCGAAGATTGTTTCATCGCCACCGGCCCGGCATATGCTGCTCCGCTGCCGTCGAAGGACGGCATCGTTGCCGCCGCGCTCGCTTTGACCGGAGGTCGAGCATGACCCGCACTGCTGTCGTCATCTGCCCCGGGCGGGGCACCTATAACAAGCCCGAGTTGGGCTATTTGCACCGCCATCATGCGCAGCGGATGGACCTGTTTCGCAGTTTCGACGCCATCCGCGCCGATGCGGGGCAGGAGGCCGTGACCGCGCTGGATGGTGCAAGCCGTTACACAGTCAGCAAGTATTCCCGCGGAGATGTGGCCTCGCCCCTGATTTACGCCGCATCGTTAGCCGACGCGCAGACCATTGCTGAGGATATCGAGGTGGTCGCGGTCACCGGCAACTCGATGGGGTGGTATATCGCCTTGGCCGCAGGTGGTGCCCTGTCACCGCAAGACGGGTTTCGCATGGTGAACACGATGGGCACGTTGATGCAGGACCAGCTAATCGGTGGCCAATTGGTCTATCCGTTTGTGGGTGAGAACTGGGAAAACGACGCAGCCCGCAAGGCTGAACTACTGGCCGATGTGGCGCGGATCAACGCGTCCGAAGGCTGTGATCTGGCGCTGTCCATTGATCTGGGCGGAATGCTGGTTCTGGCGGGAAATGAGGCGGGGCTCAAGGCGTTTGAGGCCGCGCACCCTGGGATACAGGACCGTTTCCCGATGCGGCTTCCCAACCACGCGGCCTTTCACACCGCGTTGCAGGCCCCCGTTGCGGCCGAAGGGCGCGCCCGGTTGGGCGCCGAGATGTTTGGCCAGCCCGAACGCCCCCTGATCGATGGACGTGGCAAAATCTGGTGGCCGGGTGCGACGGATACGCAGGCGCTTCGGGATTATACGCTGGGTCATCAAGTGACCGAGGTCTACGACTTTACCCGCGCGATCCAGACCGCAGCACGTGAATTTGCACCCGACCTATTTATCGTGACGGGGCCCGGTGCGACGCTGGGCGGGGCTGTGGCCCAATCCCTGGTTCTGGCCGACTGGCGCGGCATGTCCGACAAGGCGGCGTTCCAGACGCAGCAGGACGCGCAGCCCTTTCTGATCGCCATGGGCCGCGACGATCAAAGGGCGCTTGCAACCAGCTGACCAAGCCCTGATGATCCGCACAAATTCAAGGAGCCCGGCGTGAGCGACCACAACCAGTCACTCTGGCTGAAAACCTGCCGAGAGCATGTCGAAAGCCTTCCCCTGACCGAAGATCTGACCGTTGATCTGGCTGTGATCGGTGGCGGTTATACGGGCTGTTCCGCTGCGCTGACGGCGGCGCGGGCCGGGGCGTCTGTGTGCCTGCTTGAGGCGCAGGAGATCGGCCATGGTGGCTCGGGGCGCAATGTCGGGTTGGCAAATGCCGGGTTATGGCTGCCGCCCGACGACATTCGCCAGCATCTTGGTCGTGACGCAGGGGATCGTCTGATTAACCTGCTGGCCACCGCGCCCGGCGATGTTTTTGATCTGATCGAAAAGCATGACATCAACTGCGAACCGGTGCGGAACGGTACGTTGCACTGCGCGCATTCCACTAAAGGTTTGCGAGACCTGCAGGAACGACACATGCAGCTATCCGCCAAAGGTGCTCCGGTTGAACTGCTGTCTGCCAACCAGACTGAACAGCGCACCGGCAGCGCCGCGTTCCAAGGTGCTCTGTTCGATCCGCGCGCGGGGACGATCCAGCCGCTGAGTTACGTCCGGGGCCTTGCTCGCGCTGCCGCCGAGGCCGGAGCGCATATCGCGACCCAAAGCCCGGTCCAATCCATTCAGCACAGCGACGGCGTTTGGACGCTGGAAACTGATCAAGGCACAGTGCGTGCGCAGTCGGTGATTCAGGCCACTAATGCCTATCACCAGGGGCTTCAGGCGACCGCTCCGGAATATGTGCCGGTCTATTATTTCCAGTTCGCGACCGCACCGCTGTCCGACAATCTACGCTCTAGTATCCTGCAGGGCGGAGAGGGATGCTGGGATACCGGCCTGATCATGACCTCGTTTCGCATAGACGGTGAAGGACGCCTGATCATCGGTGCGATGGGCGATCTGGGGCAAGCGGGCCGCTCCACCCACACCGCCTGGATCAGACGCAAACTGGCCGAGCTTTTCCCGCAACTGGCTGGTCAGCCGTTGATCGAGGGTTGGCACGGCCGGATCGCCATGACATCGGACCACATTCCCAAGATCACGCAGATAGGTCCTAACGCGCTGTCGGTGCATGGGTATTCCGGGCGCGGCATCGGCCCGGGCACCGTGTTTGGTCGACTTATGGCGGAAAGCCTGCTGCAGGATGATCCGTCGCTACTGCCCGTTCCGGTAATCGCTGAATACCACGAAAGTTGGACCGGCCTGCGGCGCGCCTATTTCGAAACCGGTGCGGCGTTGACCCATTTCGTCAAGGCGCGGTTCTGATCATGGTAACTCAGTCCTGCAACGCTGCGGCGACGGCCTCGATCCGGGTGCGCTACCAAGGATGGGTCGGGTTGTTGTGCGCGCAGGTGACAGGCCACGTAGATTGAGACCTTAAATGAGGACTGTCGGAAAGCCCGTGGCGACTCGCTGCCCTTACCGGCGAGATCAGTTTTGCTCGAACGATCTGTGTCTGGTCATGTATGGATTTGCAGTCCAGTAGGCATTAGGTGACAGTCATCATCAGGAGGTGCTCGATGGGGATCCGCTTTTTCTCGGATAAGAACCGACCGGTCCACATGGGCCGGTATCCTTTGGAGCGGCTGGCGCGGCAGGTGTCGACGCCTGACTTGGCTGTGGTGAAACCGATGCGGACGCTCAGCTTTCATCGCCCGGATCAGCCTGAAAGCATCGTCAACGCGATGGGTGAGTTTCAGGCGATGATGGACACCATCCGCGACGGGTTCGTAAACCCGGTGGTTTCCGACGTCCCGGACGATCCGGTTGAACGCGCCAATCATCTGAAGGCGTTTGGTTACTTCAACGATGCCTCGATGATCGGTTGTGGCCCGCTGCCGCCCGAGGCGATGCTGGCTGAACCACGACGCAACCCTGATATCGACCGTTTGGCGCATGCACTAAAGACACGGCAGACCAAGACGCTGGCATCAGGCATTGACTTGATCATGGCCGATCTAAAGGAAAGCATGGAGGCCGAGCCCAGGCCGATGGGCTCGCACCGCCATGCCATCGTTTTCCTCTACGAACACAACCGCGACCCCTCTCCCGAGGAACCCGGCGCAGACTGGATCATCGACGCGCAGGATCACCGAGCTTGCCTGTTGGCGACCGAGAACGCGGTGGTGATCGCCAACTATATCCGCCTACTGGGCTATGACGCACGGGCACATTCGGTAATGTCGTCCGAGGTCGATCTGGGCAGGCTGGCTGTTGCGGCGGGTCTGGCCTCGGTCGAGGATGGCGACATTATTGCCCCATGGCTGGGCAAGCGCTTCGGTCTGGCCACCGTGACCACCGAGATGGAAATTGCCCATGACCAGCCCCTGCAACCGATGGCGCAGCAGCCTTGGTTCCGCACTCAGGGACCTGCTTGGTGGTTGGGCGCTGGTTTTGCCAAGAACGCACTGAACCGTGACCCTTACGCTAAGCGGCGTTACGTGGACGGGGCGCATCCGTTCGAGAATCTTAAGCGGGTTGAGACGCCGACCACCTATATCGACGAAGAAAACGTCGCTCGCGTGCCCAAACGCGCCGATATGTTCGCGCGGGCGCAGTTCGGGGATATGGGCAAGCATCTGCAGGATGCGGCGAAGGGCGGCTATTACGTGCGCAAGTCCGCACCGAGTTTCGCGCAACGCCGCGCGCTGGGCGCGTTTGTTCTTCTGCAGGACGGCGACAGCGCCGATGCGACGCCGCCGACCGACGCAACGCGCAACGCTGCGAACATCAAGGCCGCGACTTATTTCCTTGGCGTGGATGCGGTGGGCCTCAGCCGGTGCCCGGACTGGGCGTGGTATTCCCATGATGCGACGGGCGAGGAGATCACTCCGCCACACGATCAAGCCATCAGCATGATCATCGATCAGGGCTATGAAACGATGGAGGGCGCAAGCGGCGATGACTGGATCAGCGTGGCCCAGTCGATGCGCGCCTATCTGCGCTTTTCCTTGCTGGGCGGAGTAGTCGCGCAGCAGATCCGCAATCTCGGCTACAAGGCCAAGGCGCATACGGTGATGGATGGCGAGGTGTTGCAGCCTCCGCTGTTGTTGCTGTCCGGCCTGGGTGAGGTCAGTCGGATCGGCGAGGTCATCCTGAACCCCTATCTCGGCCCGCGTTTAAAATCCGGCGCAGTAACGACGGATATGCCGATGGCACACGACAAGCCGATTGATTTCGGTCTTCAGACATTCTGTGAAAGCTGCAACAAATGCGCGCGCGAATGTCCTTCGGGGGCGATCACCGCCGGGCCGAAACTTATGTTCAACGGCTATGAAATCTGGAAATCCGACAGTCAGAAATGCGCCACCTACCGGGTGACCACTCCGGGCGGAGCAATGTGCGGGCGGTGTATGAAAACCTGCCCGTGGAACCTTGAAGGGATATTCAAGGAACGCCCCTTCCGCTGGGCCGCGATGAACATTCCGCAGGCAGCTCCTGTGTTGGCAAAATTGGACGATGCGGTCGGTAATGGCGGGTTGAACGACACCAAGAAATGGTGGTGGGACATCGAGTTGCAGTCGGATGGCGCGTACCGCCCAACGGAACACCCTCTGAACCGGCGCGACCTGCAAACCGATCTGGACTTGAAATACGAAGATCAGACGCTGGCCGTCTACCCCGCCTATCTGGCCCCGCATCCCTGGCCCTATCCCTTCGCTATGGACCGCGAGGTCGGAATCGCGGCCTATCAGGAAATGGTGACAGCCGAGGAATACCAAGCCCGCAAGGCTGCCGGGGACATGTCGGTCATCCACCGCTATACCATCGCTGGGGACGCACCAGTGATGCGGGTCGAACTGACGAAGGTCGACAAGATGACGGCAGACGTGACCAAATACGAGTTCTCGCCACTTAACGGTGTTCCACTGCCAGGGTGGACTGCGGGCGCGCATCTGGATGTTCTGGTCGCGCCGGAATTCCTGCGGCAGTATTCCATGTCCGGCGACCCCTCGGACCGGGCGACCTATCAGATCGGCGTGCTGCGCGAGGATGAGGGGCGCGGCGGCTCGGCCATGCTACATCGTATCTTCAACGAGGGGCGCAAGGTTTTCATCTCGAAACCGATCAATCATTTCGAGTTGGAGGAAACGGCGACCAAAACCTTCCTGATGGGCGGCGGCATCGGCATCACCCCGATGATTGCATTTGCCCACCGTTTGCACGCTTTGGGCAAACCGTTCGAGTTGCACTATTCCGCCAGCACCCGCGCGGGTGCGGGGTATATGGACGATCTGGCTGCGATGCCTTGGGCGGATCACGTGCACTATCACTTTTCGGACGAAGGCACGCGCGCTGATCTGAATGGGATCCTGTCCGGTTATCAGGACGGCTGGCATGTCTACACCTGCGGTCCGGACCGCTATATGGACGGCGTCATGCAGGCGGCGGAATGGCAGGGTTTTCCCGAGGATGCGCGGCATCTGGAGTACTTCTCGGTTCCCGAACAGCCGGAGTATGAAAATCACCCGTTCACCCTGAAGCTGGTTCGGTCGGGGCGTGAGCTGGCGGTACCTGCGGAAAAGGACGCCGCGCAGGTGTTGAATGAGGCAGGAATTCACGTGGATGTGAAATGCGCCGATGGCATCTGTGGGGTTTGCAAATGCGGCGTAGTTTCCGGCAAAATCGAACATCGCGATTTCGTTCTGTCCAACAAACAACGCGAGAGCGCTATCATACTGTGCCAAAGCCGAGCAGCGCAGCCGGACGGTGTGATCGAGATTGACCTCTGACATAAGGTCAGGAAACGACATCCGGTAACATAAAAATTGGTCGCTCCTGCCATGGACGCCGGGGGGTTGCTGCACTAACGTCCCCTGCGAACCCCAGTCTACCCTGATCAACAGGTGCGAGGTATTTTCATGGATTATCACAGCCCCGCCAGCTTTGCCGAGGCGTCGGCACTGGCTGCAAACGCGACGGGCACTACGCGGTTTCTGGCAGGCGGCACGGATGTTCTGGTGCAACTGCGCTCGGAACTGGTGACGCCTGATACGCTGATTGACATCAAGAAAATCGACGGCGTGCGTGATATCACGCGCAACGCCGATGGCAGCTGGAGGCTCGGCGTTGCCGCCACCGGTGCCGAAATGAGTGAGCATCCCGAGCTTGGTCGCGACTGGCCCGGTGTGGTTGAAGCCATGGATCTGATCGGCTCGACACAGGTACAAGGGCGCGCGACATTGACGGGCAACCTGTGCAATGGTTCTCCGGCGGCGGATTCGGTTCCGGCAATGGTGGCTGCAGGTGTGACCGTGACCGTGACTGGCTCGGACGGAGACCGCGAGGTGGCTGTCGAAGACATCCCCACGGGCCCCGGCAAAACGTCGCTGGCGAAGGGAGAGGTGATATCCTCCGTCAACATCCCCGCGCGCGGCGAGAATGGCGGTGATGCTTACCTGCGATTCATCCCGCGCACGGAAATGGACATTGCCGTGGTCGGCGTTGGCGTAAACCTGCGTCTTGACGGCGATACCATCACCGAGGCCCGGGTGTCTTTGGGCGCGGTGGCTCCTACTGTCCTGCTGGTTGAAGACTGCGCTAAAGCAATCATCGGTAGCACGCTGGATGACGCCGCGCTGGACGCTTTGGCTGCCGCCGCCTCGGCTGCCTGCAACCCGATCGACGACAAGCGCGGCACCATTGCGTTCCGCACCGAGGTCGCTGGCGTTTTGGCCAAGCGGGCCGCTAAAATCGCCTATGCCCGTGCCAAGGGAGAGCAAGCATGAGCAAACTCCACGTATCCACCACCGTGAACGGAGACACGGTTGAATACCTGTGCGATCCGCGCGAAACCCTGCTGGATTGTCTGCGCGACAAGCTGAACCTGACCGGAGCGAAAGAGGGCTGCGGCACCGGCGACTGTGGCGCGTGCTCGGTCACGGTTGATGGCCGTTTGGTCTGTTCCTGCCTGATGCTGGGCGTTGAGGCGGATGGTAGACAGATCGAAACCGTCGAAGGGATCGCCGACGGGGATGTTCTGCACCCGCTGCAGAAGAAGTTCATCGAACATGCCGCCCTTCAGTGCGGTATCTGCACCCCGGGCATTCTGGTTGCCGCCAAGTCGCTGTTGGAAAAGAACCCCAACCCGACCGAAGAGGAAACCCGGTACTGGCTGGCAGGCAACCTCTGCCGCTGCACCGGTTATGACAAGATCATTCGTGCCGTGATGGAAACGGCAGAAGAACTGCGGGAGGCTTCGTAATGGCACTCGACGATCGCAAATCTGAATTTACTTTTGTTGGCACCCGCCCGGATCGCCCGGACGGGCTAGACAAGGTGACAGGCCGCGCCAAATTCGGCGCCGATGCCTATGCGCCGGGGATGCTGCACGGGGCGATCCTGCGCTCGCCGCACGCCCATGCGCGGATCGTGAAGATCGATACCTCGAAAGCGGAGGCACATAAGGACGTCAAAGCCGTCGTAACCCGTGCAGATTTCGCCGAAGTACCGTTCAAGCCCGGTCTGGAGGGTGAGTTCTGGAACGTGCTGGAAAACGTCATGGCGGGGGAAAAGGCCTTGTATGACGGGCACGCGGTAGCAGCCGTTGCGGCCACGTCAGCCCTGGCGGCGCGCGATGCGCTCAAGCTGATTGAGGTTGAATACGAGGTTCTGCCCCACGTCACCGACGTGGACAAGGCGATGGCACCCGACGCACCCGTGATCCGCGAAGGTGCTGCGGATTATTCCGTTCCCGAAGGGATGCACCCGAACGTCGTGCGCTATCACGAAAGCGGTCATGGAGATGTTGAGGCCGGCTTTGCCGAGGCTGATCTGGTGATGGAAGACAGCTTTGCCACCGAGGCGACCCATCAGGGTTACATCGAACCGCACGCCTGTCTGGGGATGCTGGGCAATGACGGCAAAGGTGAGCTGTGGTGCACCACCCAAGGCCACTGGATCGCGCAGAAGACCTGTGCGGCTCTGCTGGGAATCGAGACCTCGCAACTGCGGGTGACCGCGTCCGAGATTGGCGGCGGCTTCGGCGGCAAGACCACTGTTTTCATCGAACCCGTGGCACTGGCGCTCAGCCGTAAGGCCAACCGCCCGGTCAAACTGGTGATGAGTCGGTCCGAGGTGTTCCGGGCGACCGGGCCGACAGCCTCGGCATCGATGGACATCAAGATCGGCATGAAGAAGGACGGCACGATCACCGCGGCGCGCGGCGACTTCCGCCTGCAGGGTGGGGCATTCCCCGGCGCTCCGGGCGACATGACGGCCATGTGTGCTTTCGCGGCGTACAACCTGACCAACGTCAAACAGATCGGCTATGACGTCATGGCCAACCGCCCGAAGCAAGCCGCCTATCGCGCGCCCGGCGCGCCGATGGGGGCCTTTGCCGTTGAGTCGGTCATCGACGAGATGTGTAAAAAGCTGGGCCTGGACCCCATCGACGTTCGCCTAAAAAACGCCGCGCACGAAGGCACTAAGGCCAGCTATGGCCCGCGTTACGAGCGCATCGGTCTGGTCGAAACGCTCGAGGCTGCCAAGGCGCATCCACATTATTCGGCTCCGTTGAAACCGGGGCAGGGGCGTGGGATTTCCTGCGGCTTCTGGTTCAACCATGGTGGCGAAACGTCGGTGTCCTTGGCCCTGTCCGAGGACGGCTCGGCACAGTTGATGGTCGGCACGCCCGATATCGGTGGTTCGCGGGCATCCATGGCGCTGATGGCGGCTGAAGTGCTGGGCATTCCCTATGAGAATATCCGTGTCACCATCGCCGACACCGCTACGCTGGGCTATAACGACGTCAGCCACGGCTCGCGCGTGACCTATGCCAGCGGTCTGGCAACCATCAAGGCAGCCAAACACGCGGTTGAGAAACTGTGTGAACGCGCGGCGGCCAGTTGGGGAATCCCAACTGACGCAGTGAAATGGGAAAACGGCTGTGCCGTGCCTTCGGGCCCAAATGCAGGTGACTTCGACCCGCGCCCGCTGGCGGATATTACCGCTCATATGGGTTCGACTGGTGGCCCGATCTCGGGCCATTTCGAGGCCACCCCCGAAGGGGCGGGCGTGTCATTCGGCACCCATATTGTTGATGCCGAGGTCGATCCGGAAACCGGGAAGACTAGCGTCACCCGCTACACGGTCATTCAGGACGCTGGCAAGGCGATCCACCCGACCTATGTGGAGGGTCAGTATCAAGGCGGTGCCGCACAAGGTATCGGCTGGGCGCTGAACGAGGAATACATCTATGGCGACGACGGTCGCCTTCAGAACTCGATCTTCCTTGACTATCGCATCCCGGTTGCCAGTGACCTGCCGATGATCGACACGGTAATCGTCGAAGTGCCCAACCCCGGCCATCCGTTCGGTGTACGTGGTGTTGGGGAAACCGGTATCGTGCCACCCTTGGCCGCTATCGCCAACGCGGTGTCCCATGCGGCGGGCGTTCGGATGAAGCAACTTCCGATGTCGCCGCCTCGCATTCTCGCGGCGCTCAAGGACAATGGTTGAGGTTCACCTCTGGTCCGGTCTCCGGTCTCTGACCGGGGGCCATCAGGTGGTGGAGGTTCAGGCCAAAACCACCGGCGAACTGTTACGGGAACTGGTTCGTCAGCACCCCCAGCTTCAGGGGCCGATTGATGCGGGCGTGTCCGTCGCTATTGACGGGCGCGTCATCGCCACCGGCTTGACCGAGCCGATCCCAGAAGGCAGCGAGGTTTACCTGATGCAGCGTCTAAGGGGCGGTTAAGCCTTAGGCGACCACGGCTCGCGGCCGACCATCCGATCGGCTTCGGCGGTGATGTCGTTCATATGCTGTTCAAGACCTTGGCGCAGGGCCTCGATCTGTTCTTCCGAGGCCTTGCGCGGCACGGTTTCCGTCCATTCACGGCACAGAAACACACCCTTGTTCCGCCAGGGGCGGGGCATCAGTAGCCGGTCCCATGTCCCCGCTTCGCTGCCATGCTGCGCGGAAAAAGTGATCCCGAACACCCGTTTGCCAGATGTACGGGCCCAGACCAAAGGCACCGTGGACAGTACCCGCTCGGGCCCGCGCGGGCCATCCGCGGCGATGCCGATGGAAATCCCCTGCTTCATCTTTCCGATCACTTCGCGCGACACCGCAATGTTGTTTGAGTGTTTGCTGGTCATGGCAATTGTGTCCATGCCGAACAGTTTCTGCACCCGACCTACCATGCTGCCTGCCCGTGCGGAGGATGTGATTGAGCAGATGCGCCCCTTGTCCAGCGGAAAGAAATAGGGCGATTGCGCCAACCGTTGATGCCAAAGCACAACGATGACCGGCTCACCCTGTTCGGCCAACTGGTCCAATTCCTCGTATCCGATACGTTGCCATTCGGTGTTGCGATTGACCAACCGGATATAGCTCGCAATCCGTCGCGCAGCCCAGTTCAAAACGGCCTCGCTGTTGGCGATTTTCTTGCGAATACTCACGGATGGGGTCCTTTATGCTGACCAAACCGTGTCTTATAGAACTCAACGCCGCGCGCAACTTGTTTGTCGAATGCATTAGTCGCGCAGAATCTGAAAAAGCCTCTTGAGTCCGCCGCGCGGCTGGCATATCTGAGGCGCACCTTAGGGGTATAGCTCAGTTGGTAGAGCGACGGTCTCCAAAACCGTAGGTCGCGGGTTCGAACCCTGCTGCCCCTGCCATTCCTCCCAATCCCGTTTCCAAGATGTTGCCTTTGCAGCGGCATAGTATTCGCGCATTGTTTAGGCGTGTTGCAGCAGCCAGCCTAACATCTGGGAATTAGCGGTGCCTGTCTGCGCACCGCATTACCACCTCGCAGACGCCGAACCGCCTGGACGTTAGGTCAACAACATCTGGTCCCCGATGTTCGTTTTATGCCGTGTAGGCATTGTTTTCGCATCCTGACCATCCAGGTTCAATGCGAGGTCTTTGTAGAAGCCTTTGCTGTCAAACCACCAGCGATGGGATCTGGTCATCGAGCGTTTTCCTTTGGGGACATCGCGCTTGTATTGTTCGTCGCAGTAGATATCCCAATGACCTTTCGAGGTCAGCTTTGGCATGCCGACTCGGCCGGCGCGTTTCCGACCGCCGTTCACTAGGCCGCCGGAGAGTGACAAAACCTTGTCCTTGCCGCTGTAATAGTTCGTGAAACGCTTGCTTCGCTTTTTCAGAACCAGATTCCCCCACGCCCCTTTTTCCAACCACGTCGCGTCTACATCGCCTGAGGCAAACATCACCTGGTCCGCTGACCAGATCTTATTGCCCGGGCCAGCAGCGTCGCCAAAATCAGAGAAGGCGCGCAGCACAACCAGAGTTCCCATGGAATGCGCGAGTATGTGGACTTTGGGTTTGGAAGGCATACCCAGAAGCGGCAGCATACCGTCTCCAACAAGGTGAGGTGCCACCGCTTTGGCGTCAGCACGGTCCCGGTCGTAAGCGTGGGGCGATCCGTCGCTGGGCCAGTCAAACGCGACGACTGCGCCCTTGAAACCGTTTGATCTGGCGCCGTTTTCAATTTTTTCCAAACGATCCAACATGTCCTTCTGGCTTGTGTTGAACCCGTGAACGTAAATTAAAACTGCGGAGTCTCCGCCCTGTTGGCGTACGAGGTTCAGCCAATCGGCCTTTTTGACAATGCTTCCCTTGCGGACACTGCCATCGGCGCTTTTCTTGGTGATGTTGACGTATCTCGTTTTCGCTGCCGGCTTCAGAGTAAATTTCTTTTTCTGTGAATTGTAAGTTCGTCGTGAAAAAAACAGTGCCATGTCATCTACTCCAACTAATCTAATCTTAGAATTCTGGCACGAATCTCCATTTCTACAAAGTTTGATGCCTGGAAAGCGCCAGTTCAGAAAATCGCCACCCACGACGCACTAGTTTCTGGCGAAGTTTTTGGCCAATTTCGGTTGGCGTGAACCGGCCAAACCCGGTTCCCTCTGTCTGCAGAATGGCATAAAGTCCGGCCCAATACGAACACGCGGATGAGGACACATGTCGCGCTTTGATGGATACTTCCTGCGGCAATTGCTGATTCTGTTCGGCTTTTTCACCCTGGTGCTGGTCGGCGTGTTCTGGATCACTCGATCTGTCAGCCTTTTTGACCGCGTAATTAGTGGCGGACAATCCGCCATGGTGTTTCTGGAATTTACCGCCTTGACCCTGCCGTCGCTGATCCGGACGGTGATGCCGATGGCTGTTTTTGCGGCCGCTGTCTATGCCACCAACCGTCTGAGCCGCGAAAGCGAGATGACGGTGATGTTGGCCACTGGCTCAAGCCCATGGCGTCTGGCGCGGGCCGTCTTTCTTTTCGGTCTGGTGGCCGGATTAATGATGGCTGCAATCAGTGTGTTCCTGCGCCCGGCCTCGATTGAGCAACTTGAACAGCGTCAGGCCGAGGTTGCTGGGGACGTCACATCGCAACTGCTGAATGAGGGCGAGTTTTTGCACCCGGCGGACGGTGTTACGGTCTATATCGGCCAGATTGATCTGGATGGCACGCTGTCAGAAGTATTTGTTTCTGACCGACGCGATGAGTTAAATCCGGTCAGCTATTCGTCAAAAACGGCGTATTTGGTCAGCAATGATACCGGCATCCACCTTGTGATGCTGGACGGGATTGCGTTGCGCTTGGATCAGCAGGGCCGAACCTTGTCCTCGACTCTGTTCGAGGATGCCTCGTACGACATATCTGAACTGACCAGTAGCAATGACATGGCCAAACGCAGTCTGGAAGCCATCCCCACGATCGAACTTTTAAAGGACCGTGATTCAATCGCTGCCGCGGAGGAATTTACCGAAGGTGAACTGATCGATGAATTGCATCAGCGGTTTTCATGGATAGCCATCTGTGTCGCCGTTGCCTTGGCCGGGTATTCGACCCTTATGCTGGGCAGCTTCTCGCGATTTGGTTTATGGCCTCAGATCTTGGGTGCCTTTACCATTCTGGTCGTGCTTGAAGGCGTGCGGGGCTTTGTGTCGCCCGTTGTAATCGACGATCCGAAGCTGTGGATGCTGCTGTACCTGCCTGCGGTTATCGGGATTGGAGTTTCGTGCCTGTTTCTGTTGGTCGCTGGACGGCCATTGATGCGAAGGCGCCACAGGGATACGCCCGCCGCGTTGTCACAGGCTTAGCCTTCTGTTCGTAGCTCGGTCAGGCAAGTGAGGATGTCATCGCTGGTAACACTGCCGCGGCGGGTCACCAGATAGAGCGGCAGCATCAGGTCCATGGATCCCGCTACCGGGGAAAGTTCCCTGGCAGTCAGGTGACTGCGTATGACGTATTCCGGGAAATAACCGGTACCACCCCGTCGAAGGACGTAGCGCAGGGCCATCATACAATTGCCCAGAAACACCGTTTGCCCTGCTGCCTGGCGTGCTGTTGAACGCACATGATCCTGATAGACTTCACCTAGTTCCAGATTGACGAAAACCGGATCGCCCTCTGTCGGAGTTTCAACCAGCATCAGACGTTCGGGGTTTAACTCATGTGACTGTATGCGCGGATCGGATGGGGTTTCATGCGTCAACGCCGCGTCCAGTACATGGGTGGCAACTGCTTCGACCATATTCAGATCGTGGTCGTAGTTCAGCGTCAGCAAAAGCTGTCCGAGGCGTTTTTCAAACCGAATGGCCAGATCAACAAGTAACGGGTCCCAGATACTAAGCTGTGCACCAAATCGCAGAGCAACCCGGTTCTGCGTTTGCGCGGGCAGGTCGTGGGACGCGAAGGTCCACAACGACAACATCTGTTCTGCATAGGGCCGAAACTGCCGCCCGAAATCGGTCAGGCTGGTACCTCCGGCGCCGCGGGTGAAAAGCGGTTTTCCAGTTTCTTCTTCTAGCAGCCGAATGCGGGCGCTGACGGCTGTCTGGGTCACGTTCAGCTTGCGTGCGGCGGCGTGGAAACCGCCGGTTTCTGCCACGCATAGAAATGTCTCGATTGCCTTGAGTTGCATATCGAAAGTATTTTTTGCTCGCTGCGATAAAATCAATTCATTTTTTTGAGTCAGCGAACTGCGTTAGCCTGACGCTAACAGATTAGCCAAAGGATCGCGCCATGCTGGACAAAAGCCACAAACCCACCTGGACCAGTTTTGAAGAAGCCACAAAAGCCGACTGGGACGCTGTCATGGAGTATGAAGAGAGCTTCAATGCCGCCCTGCCAGATCGGATTCTGGATGCAATCCGTTCGTTGGACGAAGAATGGACGCCCTACCCTGTGAACCGCTATCAACACAGCCTTCAGGCTGCGACCCGTGCGTACGAGGATGGTGCAGATGAGGAACTGGTTGTCGCGGCATTGATCCATGACACAGGCGATATCCTGTCGCCCTACAACCACGGTGAGCTGTCAGCGGCGATGATGAAACCCTATGTCAGCGAGAAAACCCACTGGATTCTCAAGCACCACTGCGTGTTTCAAGGATACTACTACAACCATCATCTGGGCGGGGACCGTAACGCGCGCGACAAGTACCGCGACAGCCCCTATTGGGAGGACTGCCGCTATTTCTGTCATGAATACGATCAGAAGGCGTTTGACCCGGACTACCCAACCAAACCGCTGGAGTTCTTTGAGCCCATGCTGCGCCGGATCCTGAACAAGGGCGAAGGGCACATGGAGCTCAATGAAACCGCAAACGATTAACAGGCGGCCATCAGGCGATAGACGATCTGAGCTGCGGTAAAGTCCCAGGCGGCATTGCCGTCCGGGGCCAGTTCAACCACGTCAAAGCCCACGCATTTGCGGCCTTTCAGGGCGTGTTCAACCAACCGCAGCGCCTGATAGTAGCCCAAGCCCCCCGGAACCGGCGTGCCGGTTGCTGGCATTTGTGACGGGTCTAACCCATCCACATCGAAGCTGACGTAAATCAGCTCGGGGAAATCCTCGGGCAGGTCGACCGCGTGGATGTTGCCGGTGACCAGTTCCTCGGCATCCACATGAAAGACATGGTTCCTCAGGCGGCTTTTGGCCTCTTCGGTGGAAAAGGCCCGAACGCCGAATTGCGCTAGTCGGATACCCTCTTCGGCCAACAGATGCATAACCGATGCGTGGGAGTGTTTCTCGCCCTGATAGGAATCGCGCAGGTCGGCATGTGCGTCAATCTGGACGATGCCAATCGGTTGGTTCAGCGCGCGCGCCACACCCATAACCGCGCCGTAGCTGAGCGAGTGTTCCCCGCCCAATGTCACAGGCACTTTGCCTGCACGTACGACGGCCTCGGTGCGCTGGGCCAGACGTTCCATGATTTCGGGAAGCGCCGCGTCGCAATCCAGTGGTGCTTCGGTGTGGATACCTTCCACGCAGGGTTCAGCGTGGCCGATGATCCGTTCCAGCTCGTTGCTGGCTTCAATGATGGCTTCGGGGCCTTTGGCCGTGCCGGACCCGTAGGACACAGTGCGCTCCAGCGGAACAGGGATCACGCGGAACCGGGCGTTTTCGGTACGCTCAAACGCCGTCAATTCGCTGTTGAGGAAAATGCTCATGAAAGTCTCTCTTTGAAGTCGTCATAGCCGAACTGTTTGATGATTTTCAGTTCGTCCGTTTCGCTGTTCCACAGGGCTATGGTGGGCAGGGGGACGCCGTTGAACGTGTTGGTCTTGACCATCGAGTAATGCGCTTGATCAAGGAAGGCAAAGCGCTGGCCGATTTCCAGCGGCTGGTTCCATGTGTAATCCCCGATCACGTCGCCCGCCAAACAGGAAGGTCCGCCCAGTCGGTAAGTGTGGCCTGCCTCGGCCTCGTCCATCAGGGCAGGGCGATAGGGGGCTTCGATCACGTCCGGCATATGACAGGTGGCCGAGATATCGGTGATGGCAAGGTTCATGCCGTTGGTGGGCAGGTCGAGAACCTCTCCGACCAGAATACCTGCGTCCAATGCGACCGCCTCGCCGGGTTCAAGATAGACATCGATGCGGTATGTCCCGCGGATGGTTTTGATGAAGGCGACCAGCCTGTCACGGTCGTAGTCGTCGCGCGTAATGTGGTGACCGCCGCCGAAATTCAGCCATTTTAGTTGGCTGAGGAACGGTTTGAGTTTCGGCTCGACAGCGGCCCATGTGCGCTGCAAGGGCTCGAACCCCTGTTCGCAGAGCGTGTGCATGTGCAGGCCGTCCACTCCGGTTAGGGTCTCGGCGGTCAGTTGGCTGACCGGCGTGCCCAGTCGCGAGCAGGGGGCGCAGGGATCGTATTTGGGGACCTCGCCTTCGGAATGTTCCGGGTTGATGCGCAGGCCGACCTGAACATTGGCGGATTGGGCCTTTGCCAGAAACCGATCCTTTTGCGCCGGAGAGTTGAAGATGATGTGGTCGGACAGCGAAAGGATTTCGTCCATGTCGGCGTCTTTGTAGCCCGCGCAGAAGGTCGCGACCTCACCTCCGTATTCCTCGCGGCCCAGACGCGCCTCGTAGATGCCGCTGGCGCAGGTGCCACCGAGATATTGGCGGATCAACGGGGCCAGGGAGAACATCGAAAACGCCTTAAGCGCGCTGAGGACATGCGCGCCGGACCGAGTGCCAATATCGGAGAGGATTGTCAGGTTCCGCTCAACAGCTTTTTCGTCGACCACGAAACACGGGGTGGGCACACGGTTGAGGTCAAAATTGCGGAAGGCTCCGGCATCACCGGCTTGTGTAGTCATCATGTCGGACATGTCCGGCGTCTCCGATTATGGGAAGGCCGGGGGCGCCGCCCGTCGCCATTGTCGCTCGGACCAATGGCGCGACAATGGCGACCCCCGGAGTATTTGGAAAAGATGAAGTCAGAATTCGACCGGGCCGTCGAGTTCATGGACCTGCCATGGCAGACCATGTTCGTTCAGCATGTCCATGAAGTCATCGGGGTCGAGTTGTTCCATGTTCCACACGCCCGGCTCTGTCCAGTTGCCTTTCAGAATCTGCGCTGCGCCGATCATCGCGGGGACGCCGGTGGTATAGCTGACGGCTTGGCTGCCAACCTCTGCGTAACACTCTTCGTGGTCGCAGATGTTGTAGATGTAGTAGGTCTTCTCGCCTGAGCCATCCTTGGCCTGACCCGTGGCGATGTCGCCGATGCAGGCCTTGCCTTTGGTTTCCGCGCCCAGATCGCCGGGATCGGGTAGCAGGGTTTTTAGGAACTGGATCGGGATGATTTCCTTGCCGTCATGCATCACTGGGTCGATGCGGGTCATGCCGACATTCTCCAGCACTTTGGCGTGAGTTATATAGGCGTCGCCGAAGGTCATCCAGAAGCGGGCGCGCTCGATCTCGGGGAAGTGAGTCGAGAGCGACTCCAGTTCCTCGTGATACATCAGGTACATGTTCTTGGGACCGATGGCGGGGAAGTCGAACTCGACCTTGTGGGTCATGGCGGGGGAGTGTTTCCACTCGCCACCTTCCCAGTGGCGGACCTCAGCCAGAACTTCGCGCAGGTTGATTTCCGGGTTGAAGTTGGTCGCGAACTCCTGATCGTTCGAGCCGCCATTAGCGTCCAGAACGTCGATTTGGCGGATAGTGTCCAGCTTGTGTTTCTTCAGCCATTTAGCGAAGACGGATGTAACGCCCGGATCGAATCCGGAACCCAGGATGGCGGTCAGGCCGGCCTCTTTGAACCGTTCTTGATAGGCCCACTGCCAGTGGTATTCGAACTTGGCCTCATCCTCGGGTTCATAGTTCGCAGTGTCGAGGTAGTGGATGCCAGCTTCAAGGCAGGCGTCCATCAGTACCAGATCCTGATAGGGCAGGGCGAGGTTCACGAGGATCTCGGCACCAGTTTCCTTAATCAGCTTGACCGTATCTTCAACCTTATAGGCGTCCAGTTCGGCTGTCGCGATATCAACACCCACGCGCTCTTTCACCGCTTTAGCGATGGTGTCGCATTTCGATTTGGTCCGGCTGGCCAGAGTGATTTCGGTGAAGATATCCGAATTCATCGCCATCTTGTGCACGGCGGCGTGGGATACGCCGCCCGCGCCGACAACCAGTGTTTTGCCACTCAAAGTTCCCATGGGGGTAATCTCCTCTCTGGGGTTATTCGTAATAGGTGTAGCCGTTGATCGAGTCGCGATAGGCGCTCATCAGGGTTTTGCGGTCCTTGGCCATCAGAGTACCGGTCGAGATCGCCTCGTCCACCATTTTGCGGAAGGCGGCGACGCAATCCTGGGGGTCAAACTCGACATAGGACAGAACCTCGGAAATCGTGTCGCCCTCTTGCTCGTGCAGCAGATCGAACCCGCCATCGGCGCGCAGGTCGATTGTGACCACGTTTGTATCGCCGAACAGGTTGTGCAAATCGCCCAGCGTTTCCTGATAGGCGCCGACGAAGAAGACGCCCATGTAGTATTCGTCGTCCTCGGGCAGAGAGTGCACCGGCAGGCTGGGCGAGACACCGTCGGCCAGAATAAACCGGTCGATCTTGCCATCGCTGTCGCAGGTGATGTCGGACAGAACCGCGCGCCGGTCCGGTGTCTGGTTCAGATTTTGCAGCGGCACAATCGGGTGCAGCTGATCAATGGCCCAGACGTCGGGCAGGGATTGAAACAGCGAGAAGTTACAGTGGTAGATGTCAGCCACTTTCTCAAGCTGGTCATCCACATCGGTTTCCATCTCGTCGCTGGCGGCCAAAGACTTGATCCGGGCCATCAGCGACAGATAAATGCGTTCCCCACGGGCCATCTGGCGTAGGTCAACATAGCCGCGGCGGAACAGGGCGCGCAGTTCGTTGCGATAGAAGTTGGCGTCGTTCCAGCATTCCTGGAGTCGGTCGCAAGAAAGATACCCCTGCACCGCCGCCAGATCCGAAAGGATATGGTGATCGTCAGCCTCGACCGCCGGGGCGGTTGCCGCGTCATAGAGTGTGCTTTCCAGCACGTTGAACACCAGCATGGACGACGTCGCCACCACCGCACGGCCGCTTTCGGTGACCAGCGTCGGGTGCGCGACTTCGGCCTCATCCATGGCATAGGCCACAGTTTCGACCACGTTGGCGCAGTATTCCTCGACCGTGTAGTTGATCGAGTTCTCAGCAGCCTTTTTCTCACCGGTATAGTCCACGCCCATGCCGCCGCCGAGGTCCAAATGGGTCAGTGGCACACCTTCACGCGTCAGTTCGGTGTAGTAGCGGCAGGCCTCGCCCACGGCGCGGCGCACGTCGTTGACGTCCTGTACCTGCGATCCAAGATGCGAATGCTGCAGCTTGAGGCAATGCAGCAGGCCAGCGCCCTTCAGCTTGTCCACGGTCGCGACCAATTGGTCAGTGTTCATGCCAAAGGCTGAACGATCACCCGAGCTTTCCTCCCACTTGCCGCTGATCTGGTTGGTCAGTTTGACCCGGACGCCGATCAGGGGTTCGATGCCCAGCTCGTTATAGACCTCGATCACCGTGTCGGCCTCTTTCGGGCTTTCCAGAACGATGACAGTGTTGAAGCCGATCTTGCGGCTGAGGATTGCCAGTTGGATGAACTCGGCATCCTTGACACCGTTGCAGACAATCAGGGCCTCGCGCGACAGGCGGTGGGCGAGGGCGATCACCAGTTCCGGTTTCGAACCGGCCTCAAGTCCGTATTCATATTTCTTGCCAAACTCGACGATCCGGTCGACGACCTGCGCCTGTTGGTTTACCTTGATCGGGAACACACCGCGATAGGTGCCCTTGTACCCAGTCCGGGCAATCGCATCGCGAAAGCTTTCGTTGATATGGGCGATCTCGTTTTCCAGATAGGAACTGATGCGCAAAAGCATCGGCGCTTTGATGCCGCGTTCGTCCAGATCGTGCAGGATGCCGGGCAGGCTGATCGCCGCCGCCTCGGGTGCCATTGGATTGCGTAGACCGATCTCGCCATCCTCCGTCACCTCGATGAGGCCCTTGCCCCATTTTTCAACCCCGTAGATAGAATGCGGTGCGTCGGGCGTCTGTTTCAATCAAGTCGGTCCTTAACGTAGGGGTGCCAGTTTAGCGCCCGCCAATACGGCAGCAGTTTGATTCGTCCAAGTGTAATCTATGCGACGGGATTTGCCGAACTTATCCGGTTGTGCGAATTGGGATCAGGTGATTGTCCCATTGGCAGTCCGATCGGGCGGAAATCTGAACCCCCAAGGATAGTGCGCCGACGATTCCGGTGCCGGCGGTGAAGACAAAGCCCATGGGCCCGGGGCCTAACCCACAGACGTCTTCCAGTGGGTGCGCGCCAACAAGCAGGCCGTCCGCGGTACTATACTGGTGCAGAGCGTTGCCACGCGGGCAGGTGATGGCAACGGTTTCGCCCTCGCCGGAAAAAGCGACGCTGCCGGCATAGCCTTGCAACGAGCTTTGCTCGGCTTCGGGGGCGGACAGAAGGTGTGGGGCTTCGCCGCGACGGTGCAGGCCCAGCAGCGGCGGATGTTGCGTCTGGTCCCCCTGCCATTGCATCGCAAACGCTACCAGACCGTCGCGCCGCACGGCCAGATGCCGGATCGAGTTCTTGTGCAGGGCTTGCGGCAGTTCCACCTGCTCAAAAGCCGTTCCGTTCAGGTCCAGATAGGACAGGCGCGGTTGCATCGTTGGCAGGTTGAGTTTGGTGCGGCCCATGTCAGGGTGGGTTTCGATGCCGCCATTGGCGATGACCAATGTCTGCCCGTCGGGCATCAGGCGCATGTCGTGCGGGCCTACGCCGCCTGAGGGGAACTCACCCATACGTCTGTAATCGGCAGCGTCCCAGATGCCGATCACGCCCTCCCCGGCCTCATAGTCGTTCTCGGTGGTGAAAAGTCGGGTGCCATCGGGCGAGAATACGCCGTGGCCATAGAAATGTCGGCCGTTGGGTGCGGTCAGCCGGGCTGTTTCACTGCCTGTTGCGCAATCAATGACCAGCGCGAAGGTTCCGGGGCGGCGGGCGAAGGCCACGGCTTGCGCCCGGAAGGGATGGGCCGCTGCCGCGTGGCCGCGTCCGGGTAGAGCGAGCGAGAACAGGATTTCTCCGCCCGTACTCAGTCCAGCCAGACGATAACTGCCATCTGGGAACAGCGCCGCTGCCAGATAATCCGGTGCGCCGACCGAGGCCCAGCCGCGCAGTGGCGTCACACTACTTGCGGCAAGTCCGGTTAGAAAACTTCGGCGGCTCGGCACGGGTCAGTCCCCATCCAATGAGTTGAACCCGGCGCTGATGCCCAATGTCGGGCCAAGCTCGGTCGAGGCGATTGCACGGATATCGTTGATCGACTGCTGTAATACCTCGACCCGGAACCGACCCGGCGGATCGGCTACGCCCGCAAGGGCCGGATCGTCCAGTGCCTGTGCGCGGGTGATGGCCTTGTCGAAGGCGCCGTCCAGGTCAACCGCTATCTCGGGGTGGTCCGCCGACAGGTGCACCGCCAGATCGCGCAGCGCGATCAGGGACAGTTCCACATGGCGCAGGGACCGATCCGAGCGCCGAGCCTCGGCGCGGTTGGGGCGGGGGCGGTCAAAGGTGCCCATTGGGCGGCCAAGGCGGGTGTCGCCGGTGAATTCCAAACCGGTGATCAGAGCCTTATACAGCTCTTGCATCGCTTCATCACCGGATCGGTAGGGGCTGTTGCCGCCCGGTTGGGTCAGCGCCATCGCAAAGCTCTCCCAATCTTCGTCCATCGCGCGGGCGTTCAGATCGATATCGGTGGCGATCGCCTGTATCAGAGCGCAACGATAGGTGCCGCTGCCCTGATCCGCAAAACGCGGGTCGTATAGCATCTGTTCCAACGCAAAGAATCCGCGTCCCGCGATTGAGGTTTCGGCAAAGGCCTCGGGGGTTTCGACGGCACTGTCCTCGGCGGCGATCAGACCGGACAGGGCCTTGGGGGTGAAGCCTTTTGTGTCCGGCCAGAATGCCAGCGCAAAGGCTCGGTCATCGGTTTCCGAGGGACCAAACCGCAAGTGGCTGACGGATATCCAGTTGTCGAACGCCGTGTGATACGCGGCGCGCAACTCGGGCGAAGTTGCGGCACAATCGGCCTGTGCCGCCTGCGTAAGCGCTCCGGTCGCGTCGGAAAGCGCGGCGAAGCCCGGTAGGACATGCTCATCGACCGTAGCGGTCAGAATTGGCCCGCGATCCTGCGCCAGCGCAGGGAAGGGCAATGTCACGGCAAGGGCAAAAGCAAGGAAACGCATGGGTCAGAGGCTTTCGAGGAAACGGATCAAGGCCTCGCGGTCTGGCTTGGGCATGGCAACAACCGTATCGCGGGCAGCCTGAGCCTCTCCACCGTGCCACAGGATGGCTTCAAGCAGGGATTGCGCGCGGCCGTCATGCAAAAACTGGGTGTGGCCTGAAACCTGCTGGGTCAGACCAACCCCCCAAAGTGGTGGTGTGCGCCATTCGCGACCCGTCGCACGGCCTTCGGGGCGGTTGTCAGCCAGACCCTCTCCCATGTCATGCAAAAGCAGGTCAGAATAGGGCCAGATCAGCTGAAAACTATGTTCGGGCCGGTCCTCCATGCGATGGGTGACAAAGGCAGGGGTATGGCAGGACACGCAACCGGTGTCGTGGAACACCTGCTTTCCGCGCAGGACCTCGGGATCATCTACATCCCGCCGCGCGGGAACGCCCAGATTGCGGCTGTAGAAGGCCACAAGGTCCATGCCAATCTGGTCAACTTCAAACACGCGGTCGTCACCATCGCCATGCGGGGCGTTCACGCAATCCGCCTGCGCGTCGGTGCAGTCGCCATAGCCCGCAGGATAGAGCGGGCTGGAAATGCCGATATCGCCCGCAAAGGCCGCAGCGGACTGCTCCATGATCGTCGGCATCCCCGCCTTGAGGCCGAACCGGCCCATCATTGGTGCATCGTATTCTTTCGACCAGACGATGTTCGGACGTCCAGAAATGCCATCTCCGTCGGCGTCATCGGGATCGGCATTTGCCAGCAGGTCCTCGACCGGGATCGCCTCAAGCAGGCCAAGGCCGATCATCTGCGGTGCCACTCGCGGGCTGAGCATGGCGTCGGGGTGCAGTGGGCCATAGCCCAGATCCGCCGCCTGATACGTCGGCTTGCGCAAGGTGACGGTTTCACCATCGGATAGGGTCACAGGGACCTCTTCATAGGTGATAACCATCCGGTATTCCGCCGGGTGGCCGGGCAGTGCCAAATCCTGCATCTGACCGCCATAGTTCGGGTCAGGCTGGGTGGCGATATAATCCTCGATCTCCTCAAAACCCTCACCGCCCGGGATCGAGACGCGCAGGAACATGGACGTCGCGTTGTCGTCGGGTCCGGCGGGCGTATGGCCGCGTCCGTCCTTGATGTGGCAGCGCTGGCAGGAGCGAGCGTTGTAGAGTGGCCCCAGCCCGTCCGACGCCAGGGTAGAAGCGGGTGAGGACACCCAAATTTTCTTGAACAGCCCGTTGCCGACCTTGAAGTCCAACTCCTGCTCAAAGCTCAAGTTGCCTGAGGGCTGCGAGAATGCATCCGCATCGGTTCGGGCGCGGACTGTCGCGGCGCCGGCGGGCAAGTCCTCAAACCGTTGCGGAGCGATGAAATCTTCCGGAGCCACAATAACATTGGTAATCCGGGCGCGCTCATCCTCGGTTCTGGGTTCAAAATTCAGGTGGAGATCCTGCAGCTCTGCTGCGAGGGGTTGGGTGGCCGCAAGGGCGACCAGCGACAGGACTGAAAGGCTATTCGCCCTCGTCCATTTTCGATGCGTTGAGTTGCGCATAATTGGCTTCGCCAATCCTTTCATACAGATCAAGCTGCGTTTCCAAGAAGTCGATATGCCCTTCTTCATCACGGAGCAATCCTTCGAACAGCGACATAGAGACGTAGTCGCCCGCCTCGCGGCAATACTCGCGCGCCTCGGCGTACAATGCGCGGGCGTCTAATTCCGCAGCCAGGTCGCATTCCAGCGTTTCCTTAGGGGTCTGGCCGATTCTCAGCGGGTCAATTTTCTGAAGGTTCGGGTGACCTTCCAGAAAAATGATACGCTCGATCAGCTTGTCCGCGTGCTCCATTTCTTCGATGGATTCTTCGCGACTTTTCTTGGCCATATGACCAAGACCCCAATCTTCCTGCAGTCGGTAATGCAACCAGTACTGGCTTACCGCAGTTAATTCATGCCGCAGGGATTTGTTGAGGTATTCTATGACCTTGGGGTCGCCCTTCATCTGATTTCTCCTGTGTGGCTCCGGCGCGCAGTGCGCGGAGTTGCATGGGTACTTCCAGATTATCGCTCGATCGCATCGTGTCTAGAAAAAGCGGCATACAGCCACCACAGTCTGCGGATTTCCCAAGAGCGTGATAGACTTTTCCGGGTGTAATTATCGCTTGTTCGTCTGACGCCCGCATCCAGTCGATGGCGGCACGGATTTCGTGGTCAGTTATGTTCGTGCAGTGACATACGATCATGGCGATTCTATGCTCGGTAGATTTCTTACTCAATTAGTAAGTTATTTTCTTTGCGTCCAGTCACAATTTAGCGTGACCAAGTAACCGGAAGCATGAAATCACCCACGCTTCCGGCCAAGGGTTGGTTTACTGGAAAACCGCGTCCGGGTTGTCCAGGCTGTCCGAACCTTCGAAATCGATCTGATCCAGTTCCAGCGCATTCACGATGCGTTCGATAGTCTTGGTCTGATCGACTAGGCCGTCAACGCCGGCCATGATCAGCAGCTCACCGCCTTCGTTGCCGCGTTCCAGCATCTGGTCATAGGCAAAACCGGCCTCGGCGGTCGATTTCAGACGACCGAGCGCCTGCATGGTTTTGGCCAGTTTGACCTTCATTTCAGCGTCCAGCGACGGATCGGAAGCGATTACCAGATCCGACAGCGACGCGCCGCTGACCGGGGTTCCATCGATACGAGTGTAGCTGCCCAGATAGACGTTCTGAACGCCCAGGCCATCGTAGTAGTGGCTGTTGTGGGTGTTGTCCGAGAAGCAATCATGCTCTTCTTCGGGATCGTTCAACATCAGGCCCAGACGCATCCGCTCACCAGCTTGCTCGCCATAGGACAGCGAACCCATGCCAGTCAGGATGGCGGTCACACCTGCGGTTTCGTCCGCAGATAGCGCGGCGCGTGCTTCGCCACCTTCCGCCCATTGTGCGGCCATCCATTCCAGATCGCTGACCAGCAGCTCCGTCGCCGCATTCAGGTACTGAGCGCGGCGATCGCAGTTGCCGCCGGTGCAGTCGTCACCCTGAACATAGTCGGTGTAAGGACGGTTGCCCGCACCTGCGCCGTGGCCGTTCATGTCCTGACCCCACAGCAGGAATTCGATGGCGTGGTAACCGGTAGCGACGTTTGCCTCGATCCCGTCTGCTTCGTGCAGGGTTTCGCCCAGCAGTTCCGGAGTGATTTCGCTAGCGTCGATGGTTTCGCCAGACAACTCAAAGCTGGGGTTGGCGATCACGTTCAGCGCGGCAAACTCGTTTTCGTCGGTCGGACCGCCGTAATTCGCGTCGACATAGTCGATCAGGCCTTCATCCAGCGGCCACGCATTCACCTTGCCTTCCCAGTCATCAACGATTGCGTTGCCGAAACGGTAGACTTCGGTCTGCTGGTAAGGTACGCGCGCGGCAACCCAAGCGGCGCGAGCCGCGTTTAGGGTGGCGTCGGACGGTTCGGCGATCAGGGCGTTAACGGCTTCTTGCAGGGTTTTGGCAGCGATCAGGCTGTCATCGTATTTGGCTTCGGCAATATTTGCATAGGTGTTCAGAACATCCGCCTTCGACGGAGCATCAGCCGCAACGGCTGCGGATGCGATGCCAAGGGTCAGTGCGCTGGTGGCGGCAAAAAATCGGGTCATGAGAGTGACACTTTCCTGTCAGAAACAAATTCACTGGCGTCGCCTTTGCGACGTGTACGGCGAGATAACTGAGTGATTTAGTCACCTATGTCAACCTGAGTTTTATAGTCGGAAAAATTCACCTAGTTCTTTTTCCTCCCCATTTTTGGTGGGGCATTGCGGTGCGACCCGAGATTGCGCCGATTTTGAAACGCATTAGTATAAACTTCGTGATTCCTTGGTAGGTGGTGCCTGTTTATGAGAAGCGTAGCTCTCGCCCTGACTCTGATCCCCACAGTCGCTTTGTCGCAGACGCAAGCCGGGATTGAGCATGAACACGGCACGGGTCGTCTGGATATCGTAGTATCAGGGGCTGAGTTTTCCTTGTCGTTGGCAGTACCCGCCGCAGATATCATTGGATTTGAGCGACCGGCGGAAACCGATGAAGATCGGACCTTGGTCGCTGGTGCTATTTCCGATCTGTCCAAACCGCTGGAATTGTTTCTAATGCCAGAAGAGGCTGCGTGCTTTACGGCGACGGCCAATGTCACTCTGTTGGCGGAAGGGTTTGGTCCGGAATCTGACGCCGCCCAGCCGACAGATCACGACCAGCACACCGAATTTCAGGCGGATTACCAGATACAATGTCAGGCGATTGAGGCGATTGAGGCAGTCCGTTTCGCCTACTTCGAACGTTTTCCAAACGCCCGGAAACTGGTTGTGCAGATCGAACAGTCCGGTGAAACTCAGGCGCACGAAGTCACGCGCTCCATGCCGACTCTTCCCTTTTAGTCAAAAGTTCCAGCGGCATTTTTGCCAGAGCCGGGCAACGCCGACCTGCTTGACGGGCAGGATAGGTTCCCCTCACTGAAAAACACAAAAGAACAGCAGAAGCCGGACTTCAATTCGCTGAGTGCCTAGAGAGAGCGGCGGTAACGGGCTGTCCGCATCGCCGAGGCGGGCGTTTTGTTCGGTGCGGCAACGAACTCTAGGTCAAGAGAGAGCCAGGTCGAGCCCTTGGATTGGTATAGGGTGGTTTGATTTAACGAGACAGGGACTGCTAGGTTCCAGACTCATTGAATTTCGGAGCCATAAGATGGCTGCAGCTGCGAACGCGATGGCCGAAAAGAATACCTTCGGGCATCGGTCGTGACGGGTTGCAAAGCGTCGCCTATCCTTCAATCGACTAAACATGATCTCAATGCGGTTGCGGCGCTTGTATCTGCGTTTGTCGTGTCGGACAGGCTTGTCACGTGACTTCCTGCCGGGGATGCATGGGCGTATCCCTCTGTCCTTCAAAGCGTCTCGGAACCAATCGGCATCGTAACCTTGATCAGCAATCATCCAATCTGCGGCTGGTAAGCTGCCCAGAAGTGCCCTGGCGCCCGTGTAGTCACTGATCCGACCGGCAGTCATGAATAGCCGGATGGGGCGACCAGAAGCATTGGGGGCGCTATGCAACTTAGTGTTCATTCCGCCCTTGGTGCGCACAATCAGACGTCCGCGCCCCTTTTTTAACCGCAGGTTCGAAGCCGTGCGATGGGCCTTCAGATACTTGCGCAGGCTCACCCGAACGAATGGCGTTCGCCTGCTCACATCGATCATGATCGCTTTGTGATCGGAATGCCGGCGGCCAGTCAAAACAAGTTACTCATCACACCTCTTGAAGTTCAGGAGCTTGAATCAGCTCGGCCCAGCTATTGAAACCAAACCAATGGGTCCAGGGCCTAGCGAACCGGGCCTTCAAATACTGAGCGACGAATTCCGGCTCAGAGCCCATTGCTGACATCTTACAAAAGGAAGAGTGCGACATTTTTATGGCGGGCCGAGGTCTGCCTGGAAGTCAGTAGCGCCGCAGCTCCGATGCTTAAGCCGGTACTTTCTACAAAGCCATCAACTCAATCCGACCATTTCCTTTGATGACGGACATGCAGAGTGCAACAACCAGCTAACCCGGTAAATTCAAAAAATGCTATATTACTATTATTAAATTGTTATGTTGGTGCCATGAACTCGCTCGCCAGAATAACAAGAGGGATAGGCGTCGCCTTTAGGGATGGTAGGGTGAAGGGCCTTCTTGCCTTCACTACAGGTATGATCCTTTGGGCGTCTGTATTCTATCATTATGTTGAAGGATGGAGTTGGCTCGATTCCATCTACTTCTCTGTTGTGACAATTTCGACCGTTGGCTTTGGGGACTTCTCTCCTGAAACGGCGGCAGGGAAGATTTTTACGATGGTATATATCATCGTTGGCCTTGGTGTTTTCGTTACTGCAGCGACCACGGTTGCGGATACAATTCTGTCTCAAGACGACGAAAAGGCGGACAAATAGACGATACGCAGCCGGACGAAAGCCGGATTCCTTCCCGGAAAAAGCCTAAACCAATGGCTCGTGCCACTGCTCGGAAAAGCCCGCCATTACAAGCTTTTATGGGGATTGTTGATAAATAATATACATATATTGTTTTTTGAGTGTAACATTTGGAAAACAATGGAGGGATGGTATGGAAAAGACACAGGACGCGAAGATTGTCGATCTCGCAATACGATTGCTTTTTCTTGGATTATTTCTCTACAGCGCTTTGGTCATGGTCGCCCCGCTGGCGAGCGTGGTGATCTGGGCGACGATCCTTTGCGTGGCGCTTTACCCGGTATTTGATTGGTTGCAGTCCAAATTGGGAGGACGAAAAAAGCTTGCGGCGACAATCTTGGTTTTGTTGGGCCTTGTGTTGACCTTAGGACCCGTCGCAACGGCAGTGTCTGGTGCTGCTGAACTGGGATCTGATTTTGCAGAGCAAGCTGACAGTGGCGAACTTAAAATTCCTCCGGCTCCGGAAGGTTTAAAGGAGCTGCCTTTGGTCGGAGACAAAATCGCAGATGTCTGGACAATGTTTGAACGCAATCTGGACGGTGCGCTTGCAAAATACGGCGCGCAAATCCTTGAGATCACCAAATCTCTCTTTGGCAAGGTATTGGGCATTGGAATAGGGTTGTTGGGACTTGCGCTTTCTGTGCTGATTATGGGCGCACTGTTCAGCCCCGGGCCGGACCTCGTACAGGGTCTTCAGCGATTTGCTAATCGTGTCTTCGCGCCGCGCGGGGGTGAGTTCGTTACGTTGGCTGGCGCTACGATCCGCAATGTCACCAAAGGCGTAATTGGTGTCGCCGCGATTCAAGCCGTCGTCGTTTGGCTGCTGTTGGTTCTGTTCGGGATTTCTTCGGCCGCCACTTTGGCCTTCATCTGCCTGATCCTCTCTATCATCCAAATTGGACCAGGTTTGGTGCTGTTGCCGGTAATCATTTACGCATGGAGCACAATGTCGGGGGGGACCGCGTTGATCTTTACCATACTGGCTGTGCCAGTGACGATCATGGACAGCTTCCTGCGCCCCGTTTTCATTTCCAAAGGCCTTGAGACACCCATGCTGGTGATCCTCATCGGAGTCCTCGGCGGCATGATGGCTTATGGTTTGATTGGTATTTTCATGGGGCCCGTTCTGTTCGCTGTCTTCTATGAGTTGTTCAAGGTCTGGATCGATGCCCCCGCTGAGGCCAACGACGCTGCTGAAGGAGCAGCGAAATGAAAAAGACGATCTGGACCACACTTGCGATCATTCTCTTTTTCCTGGTCTGGTACCTTGTCGCTGACCGAAAGACCCCGTTTACCGGAAATGCCCGAGTAAAAGCCATCGCCACCCAAATCGTTCCGCAGGTCACCGGTACGGTGACCGAGGTCCTGGTCGAAAACGGTCAGGTCGTTTCGGCAGGAGATGTTCTGGTCCGGATCGACGCCAGACCGTACGAGATTGAACGCGCCAAAGCGCAAGCCGATCTTGAAGCCGCCACACAGGAAGTGGGTGCCTCTTCGGCAGAGGTAAGTGCTGCGCAAGCCAAACTGGCCAGAGCTCAGAGTGATCTCGACACGATGCGCATACAGACCGAACGTGTGTTTGCACTCGAGAAGAAAGGGCTGATTGCCGTCTCAAAGGCCGATGATGCGCGCGGGCAACTGGCAGAGTCCGAGGCCAATTTTGAAAACGCCCAGGCAGATTTGGAAAAAGCCAAGCAAAGGCTCGGCGATGACGGAATTGAAAACCCGAAAATCCAACGTGCATTGGCTGCCTTGGCGGATGCCGAGCTTAACCTTGAATGGACAGAGCTGCGCGCTCCCGCAACTGGTGTCGTGTCCAACCTTTTGATCGCGCCGGGGACATATGCACGGTCCGGCCAAGATCTTTTGACGTTTCTGGACGCAACAGACATTTGGGTCGAGGCATATTTCACCGAAAACAACCTTGGTAGGGCGTCGGTTGGTTCTCCTGTTGATGTGGTGCTGGACATGCATCCGGGTCAAATCGTTCCGGGTGTTATTGAAAGTTTCAGTGCCGCCGTTTCACTGAGTGGTGGGGATGAGCCCGGCCAACTGGCAAGCCCGCCAAGCACCAAAGGATTTTTGCGCGAACCCGAGCGGTTCCCGGTGCGGATCGTCTTGCCCGGCTACGAGGCAGGCAATGCCGAGGATGATCTTCGCTTTCAGTTGAACGGACAGGCGGACGTGATCATGTACCTCAGCGACAATTCACTGCTAAACACGGTCGGTCGCGCCTACATTCGTTTGGTTTCGATCCTGTCCTATGCGTATTGAGGACAAGCGCTCCGTCACGCGGCTCGCGCTTGGCGTGACAGGTGTGTTTTCGTTGGGGTTGTTTCTAGGCTGGCCACTGGCCGTTGTCGGGGCAGTGTTTACTGCGCTGTTTCTTCAGGCACCCGCCGCGCTTCCTTTGGCGGCGTTTGGCAAGCTTTTCGTCTTCTCTATTGGGCTGATGTTCATTTCCTTCCTGCTTTCATCGGTATTCGCGCCATACCCCGTCGTGTTTCTCATTTTGGTGGCAATCGGAATCATTCTGTCTTTCACTTGGTCGGTTTCGGGCGCTGGAGTTTTGCCTGGTGTCATAGCCCTAATGGGGGCATTGATGATCCCGAACCTGGTGTTGCAGTCGCAAGACCTAGCTTTGGTGCTTGTGTTTTGGATCCCTATGAACCTTCTTTTTGCCGGTTTCGTATCGACACTGATGTTTGTGCTGATACCCGCTGAACCCCAAACACCTGCCGAGAAGAAAGCAGCCGCTTCGCCCGACTTTGATTCATATCGCCGGGTTGTAAGAATGTCGCTTGTCACAGTTCCCTTTGCCATTGCGTTCTTCGTGTCCGGTGCATCGGCACTTTTGGTTCTGTTTTTTGTGGCGCTTCTCAGTCAGCAACTTGCAGCAATGCCAGCGATGGGAAAAACCGTCGCCAAAGCGATGCTGACAGCGAACCTTTTAGGGGCCGCAGTGTCGATCATTTACTATGAAGTAAATGTGATTGCCCCAGTTTTTTTGACGCCTGTCCTGTTGTGCTTTTTCCTTTGCATAACGCTCGGCGCACTCGGAAAGTCGCAAGTGCCGCTCGCCGCCGCCGCCGGGTCGGCAATCACGACTACTTTGATCGTCTACGGCGGCTCAATAGCACCTTTCTCCGATGAGGCTGACGTGAAAAGCATTACGCGCGTGCTGCAAGTTGCCAGCGCCGCGATCTTTGTAATTGTCGCATATATCGTGGTAGACGAGTTTTGGCCGGAAAAGAAACAACAGGGTTCGTCAGAGGCCTGACGCAGAATGCTCAAACTCAGGTACGCGGCTGCCCCGGAAAAAAATCTGGATCTTCCCTACAACACGACCGGGCGAACTTATGGTCAACGCAACCAGGATTCTGGGCTTTGACGGTCGCGATCTGGATGTCACAAACCCGGTAGCACGGGGCGCTCTAAGCGCAGGCACGCGCCACTAACGATACCCCTGTAAGGATTCATGGTGTCCCGAAAGGGCGTCCCAATGCTAAGAAATCCGGATCGAACGAATGCCGAAATTGATGAAGGCGCATCGAATGTCGGCTATGTCCGCGACCTGCGAATTCGTTGAGCGTTGACTTTGCTCGCGCAGCAAACGGCAGGTTCGGCGGGCCGCTGCGCAGCAATCGGATACTCCTTTGGACTGCAGCGAAGGGCCGCCCTCAATGGTCAAGCGAAGTCGGACGGGAAATTTCCGCATTGGCTCCAACTCGCAACGAGCCGATTTTGACGAGCGCTGAGCGACTAACAACAGAAAGTTTTTTGAAACCCAACCGATGTAACACGATCCAGACAAATTTCACCTGGCTGGTCTCAGTTGAGAATATCACCCCAGGCTTTATCCCAGCGGCCAGCCTTCATGTCTTTTGGGTCAATGAACACACCAAGGCTTGCGACATCGCCAAACATCCAGCCCACAAGTTCACTTGACGGAATCTCCAGAAGAAAGGCGGGATTGCGAGCGCGCGAATAGATAAAGCCGCTATGCAACGGGCCTCCCATCGTGGCGCATTGGTGTTCTTGGTCAAAACGCCAAAGCCTTTCATAGCGAGCCCGCGTTGAATCGGATATGCGCTCGGGGTGTGTGCGCATCGTTTCTTGAAGCTGTATTTCGAAGACATCTCGGCTGACAGAACGCGCCCAGAACTCGTCGATTACCGAGTGTGATGTCCATTTAGTCCCGTCATCGGTTCTTTGGGGGCGGCGAACTTCAATCTGGTCGAGTTCGGCAATCAAAGCGTCCGTCGCGTCCGTGTCCAGCAAACTGTCCGGTCCCGCCACAAGCTTGCTATAGACGCCCTCCAGCGCAGCGACGGCCGCGTCGCGCGTTGCACGTTCCTGCTGATCGTTCGCAAGGCTTATCCGCAATTTCGCCTGGTCCTCTGCGTTTTCGCTCTTTTGCAGATTGCGCTCTGTGCGTTCGATGTTTCCGGCCAGAATCTTCAATGCTTGATGCGGGCCCGACAGCAGACTGGCAACAAAGCCGCGCGCGCTGATGGTATCGAATGGGCGGTAAGTCAAAGATCGCGGATCATAGTCTTTCTGGATCGCAAAGCGCTGGTTGTCATCGGACCCGACCGAGCGTCTTGTCTCCATCGACCCTTCGTGATGCCGGATGGCCACCGGAAAGCGCGGAGGATGCTGGGCAACAGGGAAACCCACGGCTGCCAGCGCCTCGCGCGCTTTTTCGCCGCTTGTACCAAAATAGAAAGAATGGGGCACGTCCGGCCAATCTCGCGCCTCAACAGGGCCGGTCAGGTGAAAGACGCGGGTGTCATCATCTAAACGCCCTTCTGACGGCATAAAGAAAGCCAGCCAGCCATCGCGTGGGCCCAATCCGCCCCAGATGCACTCGGGCAGCTCATCCAACGCGATTTGCGCGACAAACAGCATCGGGAGGCCATTGACCTCAGGCCAGGCCATGTCTGCAGGCAGCATTGGGGCACCGCCAATCCAGCTGCGGTTTCGCTCTTTGGCCCCGGGCAGCAGCGGAACCAATTTAGCGGGTGCGGCATGGTGCGCCAAATCACCTGGCTCGTGCGCCAGAACGGCCAGATTTTGTTCTATAACCTCGGCGAGAAAGGCCTTGGCTTCTTTTGCTTCGGGAGTGTCCTCAGGCTTTGCTACTGGCCTGCGAGAGCTGCTCTGCATGCCCATCAGATCATACATCGGATGACCACGCTGCGGCCGGAAAACAAGCGCTAAAATCACGAGCGGTAGGCTTTGCTGGACCAGCGTCCAGTTCCGCGGAGTTCCTTGAACACCGATTATAATCATTGTGATGCCCGCAAGCCCTACGATTGGTGCAACATATTGGATGAGCTGATAAAGACGCTGCATTTTCCATGCCCGATTTCTGATACAATATGGAACCCTAATTTCAACCACAGGGTGAAATCCAGCGAGCAACTGACCTTCTAAGGATGCCTGTTGTACATATGTCAAATGAGACGGATTTTTGCCCGGTACTTCGCTACTCAGTACGCAACAATCTCATGTTACGGTCCGCGCAAGATGAGTTCGAGAGGCTTCCGGATTGGCTCATGCTGCGAACGGCAGCAATGTGGATTCAATTGCAGAATTGAAAGACGGTACGCTAGGTCCGCTTTGGGCCGTCTGCGTGATCAACTGGTGGTGGGGCAGGGGGCCGTGCTACAACGGCCCCGAGGTCCGGATTGAGCCATTAGTTACCGATGCAGCGCGCTGCACGAATGCCGGCAATGTATAGGAAAGCAGACTTTGCAAAGCTCAGCGCCCGGTCAACAGCGGTTATAGCTACAGGTTCAAATATGCCGCGCATCTTCATCAGACCAGACGTTTGCTTCATCCACCAAATCGAGCGGCGGGCGTACTCGTGATATGGGGGCACTTCAGCCAAACGGGTTGTTTCCCAGCAATACCCTTGGGGGTCTAAGCTGACCATGAATGGTTTTGCCATGAAAACTAAGTCAACTATTCGGCGCTGTACCAAATCGGTGACGTGTAAGCACGGTCTTGGACTTCTGCTGGGACAGCTTCAGGCAACGGGATGTCATAGAATGCTGCGTCAATAGTCGTCCAACGTGGCTTTGGAATTTCGATCACTCTCACGTAATAAAATGCGTTGTTGTTCGGATCAAAATCTGGGTCTTGCCAATACGCGGCGAGTTCCACGGAGCCGATAGAGTTGCTGTATGTCGCGTTTTCAATGTCTACCGTCGAGCCCACTGGTTCACGTGCGCGACCATCCTCTCCGATTTCTCTTCCATCGGAGACGGCCACGTCAAAGATCCGCTCGTGAGTTTCGCCACTCTCGTCAATCCAGCCTTTGATGACTTGGACGCGGTCTAAGTTAGCACCATCCGGATCGCGCAGCGCACGGATCAGAAAGCTGGGGGACACCCCATCAGGCGCATTCTTCAGGTCCCCGCCCATTGGCACGCCGTTCTGATACCCGTTTGAAACAAAGTCCGACGCGTACAGATCGTCTGCATCGAAACCCCAGCCGCCAAAGATCCGGACCCGCATTCTTGGCCCGGTTGTGGCGTAGGCTTCCTTGCGCTTGATAGCGCCGTGGACTTCTTCACGCGTGTTTTCACGGGCCCATACAGCCGTGAGGCCCGCAGCCGACTCTTGGGCCGTAATAATACGCAATGCCGGGTCTTCGGCCGGGATTACATCAAAGTTGTGGCGGTTTGCCGAAGGCTCTGTGTGTTGGTACTTGCCGAAGTAGTTGTCTTCCCGCGTGGTCGGGAGCGCGGTGTGCGTGTCCGTCGTACCGTAGAAGCCGAACTTGAACGGGTTTACGCCCGTCTCTCGCTGAACCTCAAGCCCGACCTTCAAAGCAGAGCGCCCATATTCGTAGCGCAGCATTTCAGGTGTCTTAGCAACGGTGCCAGAAATGTTCGCGACGTCCCAGGTTTCGAAATCCGCGAACTCATCATCGGGTGACAAGTAGGGGTGTGTCTCCTCGTCACCCTTGATCTGGGTTACTTCGTGCATAGGCTCCCAACGAATGCGTTTGGCAGCGTATTCCGCATCCATAGGTGAACCGTCAAACTTGGTAGGCGCGAACATTATCCCGTTGGAAATGTTACCGTTATGCGGAACGGAAACGGCGCTTCCGCCGGTCTCTTCTTCGTAGGCGGCCAGATAATCCCACAACGGTTCGGGGTCTTCGCTTTCAAAGAAGGTAAACGGACGGGTGCGACTGGTCTTATCGGCGCCATCCCCAAAGATCACGACACGGTGAAGGTTGTCGCCTCGCGGTGTCGATGTCCATTCGTACCCTGCCAGCGAGGTGAAAACACCGGGTTTGTAATAATCGTCGACTGTTTCTACGATCTGTTGCCAGAGGTCGCCGTCCAAACCCAAGCCAGCCGTGGGGTCCCTACCCTCGATTGATGCGATTTCGATAATGTCGGCAAACGCCTCCATCCGACCTTCCTGCCCGGAATTGAACCTTTCATGGGTCAAGCGGCCCCAGTCGTCGGCCAAAAGTCGAGGGTCTGACGCGCGAATGGCGGTGGCAAGCCCCAACATTTCTGCGTGTTCGGTGATGGCGAGGAAATCGAGGGGCCTAATGAGTTGAACAGGCTGCCCGGTGTTTGATGTTACTCTCTCGCCTCGCGCCACGCGAAATGCGTCATGGATGTTCAACGAGGTCCCAACAAGCCCTGCGTCGAACGAGATTTCAGTGTGGAAATGCAAATCGCCGAAGAGAACCTGATCGGGATAAGACCGGTCAACAAACGGAGAATAGGTTTGCGACGGCACCACAGTATCTGGTGGGACTTCGCCTTCGAAGCCAACTACCTGCGTCCCCAGTGAAAGCGCAAAGGCGGTTGTAGCATGCAACAAAATCGTGGGTTCGAAATGAGTTCTCATGACTGCTCCCCCAAACAGTGAAACTAAGGACGCAGAGTATGAAAAAATA
The DNA here is from genome assembly GCF_056536985.1 of Ruegeria sp. CH8. Classification (NCBI taxonomy): domain Bacteria; kingdom Pseudomonadati; phylum Pseudomonadota; class Alphaproteobacteria; order Rhodobacterales; family Roseobacteraceae; genus Ruegeria; species Ruegeria sp. CH8. The sequence continues at coordinate 204,894 of NZ_JBQFQR010000008.1, forward strand.
TGCAAAAAATCAAATATACAGGTAGGTGAGGTGCGCGATCTGGCGTCCGAACTTGACGGTTGGAGTGGTGAACTTGCACAGCAGTTGGCACGGCTGCGCGAGGTCAGAGCTAGGGATCAGTGACCGTCCCTATACTCACAAAATCAAGTCAAAGCGGTTGATCTTTCAAGAATTCGCGGGTTCGAAACTCATCGCGTCTGCTGGTGGGAAACGCATTTTTTTATGCGAATGGAATAGAGTGTTACAGTGCGTTCACAACACCTGCATTGTTCAGCAAGGGTGCTGCAAGAAAGTTGGGGGAACGTGAAGTGATTGAATTTTATAGATCCATTTGGAGAACAACGGGACAGCGTCAGGTGGTCAACATCTTGCTGTCGCTGGCCATTGCCGCTCTGGCGGCGTTTCCTCTGAACTACCAAAAGGAGATCGTGAACGGTCTGACCGAAAAGAACATAAGCCCCGCAGGCTTGCTGTGGCTCGGCGTTGCAATGGGTGGAGTGATCACCCTGAGCCTCGCGCTGAAATGGGTGCTGGGTTACCTGTCGAGCGTTCTGGGCGAAGACATGATCCGCAAACTGCGCAAGCGCATTTGCAATCTGTCTCGCGAAACCCCCGCAGGGGCCGAAAAAGTTGCCTATGGTGCCAAGGCCACAATGGTGTCGGCCGAAGCCGAACAAGTGGGAAAGTTCTCTGGTAGCGCTTTGTCTGAACCCATCGTACAGGCCGGAACCCTTGTTGTGATTGTTGGGTATATTGCAGCAAATCGACCCTCTCTGGGGCTGATTGCGATCGGTATGATTATCCCTCAGGTTTTTATTGTTCTTCTCGTTCAAACACGCGTGAATTCCTTTGTGTCAGACAGAGTTCACACATTGCGCAAAGCCACCAACTGGCTTGTTGATCCTGATCGCTCAGCCGTGGAAATCACACCTAAATTTGACGAGATTTACGACACGCGCGCTCGGATATTTGTCTGGAAGCTATCTTCGAAATTTGTACTCAGCGCCATTAACGGAGCCGGAACCGTGGGGGTTCTTGTAGTGGGCGGTTGGCAGGTTCTGGAAGGCAATACGGATGTCGGCACAGTCGTCGCCGCCACCGTAGGTTTAACACGTCTTCAGGGCCCGACGCGGCAGCTGATTGCATTTTATCGACAGGTCAGCGCAACAGCTGTGAAATTTGAACTGCTGCGCGACGCAGGTGTAGATATGGCTGACGTGCCCAACTGAACTTTGCGCGGTTGGATTGCCGTCCTGTTGTACTAAAGGTTTGACAGCAATGACCAATGAGGCCGGTTTTGTCTTTGTATTGATTGCCGTCGCAGGCGCGCTGATGGCAAGCAATCGGGTTCGCTACGACTTTGTCGCTTTGATAGTGGTCATTTCACTCCCCCTGAGTGGCACGCTGACAATTGGAGAAAGCCTCTCGGGCTTTGGAAACAGCGTGGTAATTCTTGTGGCGTGCCTTCTGGTGCTGGGGGAAATGTTGGACAGAACCGGTGTGGCGCGCACTGTCGGTGACGCAATCATGCGCTATGGTGGCAGTCGGGAAACCAATCTTCTGATACTGATTATGGTAAGCACCGCCCTTTTGGGAAGCGTCATGAGTTCGACGGCAGTTGTCGCAATTTTCATTCCGATCATTTTGCGAATTTCCCAGAAGACCGGAAACGACAAGGCGCGGCTTCTAATGCCGATGTCCTATGCCGCGTTGATCAGCGGCATGCTGACCCTTATCGCCACGCCCCCAAATCTGGTCGTCAGCGATGAACTGGTTGCGCAGGGGTATCAGCCTTTGGGCTTGTTTTCCTTTTTCCTGATCGGCGCGCTCGTTCTTTTGGTTGCGGTTGTTTTCATCCTGTTTTGGGGACGATATCGATTGCAGGCTGCCACGGATGCGCAAGAAGAGGATTTAGCGACAACTGGGACAACGCTTGCGGCGATGTGGCGATCTTTTGATCTCCATGTTCAGTCTGAAATTCTCGTGGTCGCCAAGAAAGTTTCTGCGGAAGACGTCACCGAGTTGATCGGAGACCAGTCCAATATTGTGATCCGGCTGCGGTCAGGTGCAAAAGGTAGGTTAACCCCGGCGATGTTCCGTGATGGAATGGAGTTGCTACGCGGAGATCGTATCCTGGTGCGCGGGCCGGAAGAATCACTAATAGCGCTCGCGCAGAGACCCGAGTTCTCTGAACGCATCGAACATTCAAACATGATCGACGCATGCATTGATGAGATTGGGTTTTCCGATGTTTTGGTTCACCCAGAGTCCCCGTTGATTGGCAAACCCGTGAGCAATGGACTTGGCGTGGAGGCGAATGACGTCGAGGTCGTCGCGTTAGTAAGAGCGGGCGAACCTGTCGAGGATGTAACGGGGACATCTTTGCAATCTGGGGATCGGCTGTTGATCGCCGGGTCATGGGAAGCATTGGATCGAGCTGTCAAGCGGCACGACACGCTCGTGCTGCTGTCCTTTCCAAAGGAGCGGCAATCCATACCGCCCGCTGCCTCGGGGTTCTGGGCCGCTATCATTATCATGGCTGGGATGATCGCAGCGACGCTTTTTGAAATCGTTTCTATAACGACCGCTGTTCTGATGGCCGCCATTGCTGCAGTTGTGTTTCGCACTCTTACTGCCGAAGACGCCTATCGCGCGGTCAAGCTTCCAAGCCTTGTACTGATTGCGGGGATGTTGCCATTGGCGGACGCTCTGCAAGTCACCGGAGGTTCCGATCTAATCGTCGAGCAATTACTGTACCTTGTCGGCGATGCCAGCCCGCGAGCGGTTATGTCAGCCATCTTCGTTTTGACTGCTTTGCTGGGGTTAGTTCTTTCCAACACGGCCTCCGCCGTGCTTGTGGCACCCATTGCAATCTCTGCGGCTGAGGCGCTTGGAATTTCCCCCTACCCGATGGCGCTTTGCGTTCTGATTGCAGCTTCGGCGTCCTTTTCCACACCCATTTCAACCCCCGTGGTCACATTGGTTGTTGCGCCAGGAGGTTACAGTTTTTCTGATTTTCTAAAACTTGGTGTTCCGCTGACCATTCTGACCGGAATAGCAGCCGTGATTATCGCGCCGATCCTTTTCCCGTATTGACCAATAACAAAGTTATTTGTCGTCGTCTTCTTCTTTGCGACTGCGGCCCGGAGTCCTCCACCACGACATGGCCCCCCAGACCACAAGGAATACGGTAACTATGGCGCCAACTACAAATTCCATACCAAGAAGGTAACGGCACGAAAGTCGGTAAACAATGCTGAGCCTCCCCATCCGAACTGGTCCACCGCTATGTTTAGGAAGCGGAGGATCAAGAATTGCAAACAAGATCAAGCCTGCGCAGATGAAGCCGGAAGAGATTGTCTCAAAGTTACGGCAGGTTGAGGTGCTGATGGGGCAAGGCATGCCCCGGCTGGACCCGAGCAACTCTTTCGGAAAGCTGTTTCGTGACAGCGCGTGCAACCGCCATGATCTTCTTCATTGTACTGGGGGCGGCGTTTTATAATGGCTTTCTGGCCCTGACCCAGCTGCCACAAGAAGGTGCCGCATGGGTCGCGGCTAGCGGCTTGAGCCCATGGCTGATCTTGATCGTAATTCTGGTCTTCTATCTTCTGCTGGGCTGCCTGATGGATAGTCTGTCCATGATCCTTCTGACGATCCCGATCTTCTGGCCGATTATGCAGGAACTGGATTTCGGACTTGTTTCTATGGTTGAACTGCAGTCGGCAAAACTCGAAGCATTCGTCGCAAGCGGAGCTGAAGTTTCAGCGGCCCTGGTGGAAGAAGCACGGTCCATCCTTGCCAGTGGTCAGGAACTGACCCGCGAAATGACGCGCGAGCTTGGTCTTCGCGACGTTAACCAGGGGGCGCTTGGCCGAGTAAATATCGAATACACAGCAATCTGGTTCGGTATCCTCGTTCTCATCGTTGTTGAGGTCGGTCTCATCACTCCACCAGTTGAGATGAACCTCTTCGTGATCAACGCGATGGATAGGAGGACGCCAATGGTCGAGACCCATAAGGCCGTGCTCTACTTCGTGGGTTCAGATCTGATCCGCGTAGTGATCTTGGTGGCATTCCCATTCATCACATTGGCTTTGCTACCGCTGTAAGCATAAAGGACCCAATATTGAACCCCGGGCTATTTGGTTGGCTCGGGGTTCTTCTTTTTTCCGGCTCATGTCGCGTCTTGCCTCTTTTTCGGATGCGCATCCAAGAATTGACATTGAACTGGACCCGACACTCGAGATTGTCAGCTTTGCTCGCGACGAGGCTGATCTGGGCGTGGGGTTCGGAACCGTCCCGTGGAAGGGTGTGGATGCCTGGCTGCTGCATGTCGAAAATTTTGCCCCCGTTGCACACTCTGAGCGAACCCTTCCGCTCAGCGAAGCCCTGATCCGCAAACAGCGGGAACTGGCTCTGTTCGGTGACCGGCGTGCCATGGACCTGCAGTGGCGTATCCTGGAAGAAGCCGGTAACTACAGCCTGCGTCCTGGTCGGATGAATTCTTTCTCCGGGGCAAGTTGCGTACAGGGAAAGAGCCGAATGTCCGGTTCCATGACCGTCAACTTAAGCTCTTCGCACGCGCAGCTAATGCCCGAAACCCGCTCCATGTGCCGATTTCCAATCCGCCAGGCCGCATGCGCCGCGGTGGTTTTGGGAAATGATCAAATCAGCCGACTAGGCCGAGAATCCACTATTAAATCCGCTAAATTCGCTGAAAATTGCGTTCTTGCCCGACAAAAGTTGGCTTTCTAACCGGACAAGTCGCGATTCATACCGGACCGCACATAGGGGAAATCATGGCTGGGGTGGTAGGATTTTTTGTCAACATATTGAAAATTAAAAAATAAAGGAAATGGGGTCAATAGATGGTGTTCAAAAATTGGTTTGAGTCCAATATTGTGCCTCACTTTTCTACTTTTGACTTTTTGGACGTTTGGGAGCTCGCCGGTTATACGACGTGCGCGGGATCGGGCGGGAAGCTGCCATTCGCGGCATATGCAAAAGTGACCGACAATCGCCCTTAAACCGGACACAAGATCACAAATGCAGAGGTCGCCAAAACACATCCACGCAATACTGCTGGCCGTTACCGAGCGTCTGCCAGCGCTTTGGCCTTTTCGTACTCGTCCAGCAAAGGCTGCATCATTTTTGGATCATATATCACCTTTTCCAGCCACCGTCTGAGCGGAAAGGTCTCGCCTTCGGCGATCATAGCCGCAAGGCTTTCGAGAATTTCCGTTTCTTGTTCGATTTTCCCGATCGCAGCATTTCCAGCGGCTTGGTAGACCATCATATGGGGACCGAACGGCCCTTCGAGATCCAGGTTTTCCTGCAGTGTGGCCAGACTCTCTGGATAGTTTCCAGCGTGGAATTGAGAAACGCCCAGAATGTTCCTGTAGGGTCGTCGAATACTGAGGGGATCAAGGCTTAGCGCTCGCTGCAACGGTGTTATGGCCTGATCTGGCTTGCCAGCGTACAGAAGGAACATGCCCAAATAACCGTGAGCCAAACTTGAGCTCGGCTCTTGCTCGACTGCGCGTTCACCGAAATCAATTGCGGGTTGCGGATTGCCCTTCAATATTTCGAGTATACCCAAGGTCAAGAGTGCGCGAACATTTGCCTGATCCTTTTCCAATGCGCTTTCAGCATATTGTCTGATCAGATCTCGCGTTTCATCCGTGTTTGCAGCAAGTCCAAACCAAGTTCTGTGTGCTTCCGCAAATGCCAGACCGGCATAACCGTGCGGCGCGTCCGGTTCTAACCGTACAACCCGTTGCAACAAGGTGTGTGCGGCGTCAAAACGCGATGGGTCGCTTGGCGGGTGTATGATGTCCAATGCCTGCTGGTAGAGGATCCTTGCATCCCGGCGGGTCCAACGCGCATCCTCCATCCTCGTAGTCAATTCAGGGAACAATTCGATAGAGAAGGTCGAACTGATCTCGCGCGAAATCTCGGTCTGGGTTTCGAACCGGTCTGTCGTTTTATAGTCGAACCGCTTGGCCCATATTTCACCCCGGCTGTCTACTTCAACGAGGCCGATGTTTAGCCGATAGCCATCCGTCATGGTCTGTAGGCTGCCCCTAAGAACATGGGTCGCACCCAGATTGCGCCCTTCGTCAATAAGATCAATGGCTCCGTCTGACAGTTCGGCTGTCGATGCGTACGAGATCACCCGCAAGCCCTCCACCCGCGCCAGATCGGTTGTAATATCCTCGGCGATGCCTCGGGCGGCCACGGATGTAACAGCGCTGTTTCCCAATGGATTGAACGGCATCACGGCAACGACAGGTAAATCCCCCCAAAGGTTATTGTCCGTGGTCGCCTGATCGGTAGACAGGCTTTCAGTTTCGAAACTTTGGAACAGCATGAAAGCTGTCACGGCCATCAACAGCGTCAACAAAAACAACACGACCCAGTTCGGAGCCCGCCAGCCGCTTCTGCCGCGTCGGCCTGTCCGATCTGGCTTATCGGAAGGCGCCGAAGTGACATCCCGAAATTCGAACGACGGCACATAAGACCCTTTGGGAATGGTAATTGCCAAGGGATCGTTGCTTCCATCTGTCAGGTAGTAGTGTTCCATCTCGCGCCGCAAGCGTCGCGCTTCAAGGCGTACAACCGGGTCTGAGGTCGCGTCGAAATCCTCTGAACGGCCTAAAACGGAAACACCAATCGAATAGCCCTTCAGCCGATCGGCGCGCCCGGCCAATGTTTCGTCGACGATGTACTTGAGGAACGCGCGTCGGCGATCATTCGCACCAAACTGAGAACTCTCAAACATACGGTCAAGCTGTTCGTCTATGGCCGCCTGTTCCAGAGGCGGTACTGACTTCCGCTCGGATAACTGACTTTCCATCGCAGTATCTGTCGGCTGTGTTCGTTCCATCCAAACTAACCTAACGATACCCGGGTTTCTCGGGATGCGTCCAGTATTACATTCAAACAAAAGAATTTTTAAGGTTCAAAACACGTTCAGAACATGTTCGTTACCCCAGTCCGCAGACCCCGGATGTTAATCTGGTGTCTCCATGGAGTGCCTGGGCAGACAGACCGTGGAAACAGATTCTCACTGACGGCCAATGGCCTTTGACGGGAGGGGAGCAAGTGGAAAACTTTCTTGCTGCCGGATGTTCCGAATTGGTGAAGCAATCGCCCAACGATGAATTCACTATCGTGTCTTTGTCACGGAGCGATCCAAAGTTTCAGGCGATTTGCCGTGACTTGGGCGAGGCAGTGACCGCCTTCCACAGCTTTCAAGCTAAGGGAGAAAACGGGCGGGTCCGAGCGGCCGAGTACAATCAGATCTGCGAAGACCTGAGGCTCGAACTGATGGAATACGTAAGCTTGGCCAAGGTCAGACCCAAGGCACAAGGTCACCACTGAAGCGGCACGACGGTCGCCCGAACAGGCAGCTTGCCCTGCACCGTGAGCTGAATTCCAACAAGCAAGGAGACGGGAATGATTAAACGAACCTGCCAGACGCTATTTTTCGTATTTCCCATGGTTCTTGGCCTCGTGTCCATCGCCCAAGCGCAAGACGATGATGGCCAGGAGTGCAAGGCATTGTTCGTGCACAATGCCGGTTCAGTGTCGATGACCGCTGACACGATAACGATGACAGATGTCAGCCCGATCGTCACATTCTTCTGTGACAGACCGGTGCGGTATGCGGGTGTGCAAAGCATAGAGGGCTTTCTGGACATGGTGTCTGAAGGCGACGACAGCTTTGCCGAGGACCCGCCCAACGCCTTACTGACCATAGTTGCGGACGGTAAACCGCCTGTCGATGTGGTCGTGGAGTTGTCGCAACGGCCACTGAACGATCAGGGAACGATGACCTATTCCGGCGTCAAGGTCATCAAGGGTGACATACCACAATCCACAGGCCCAGGGACGCTGTTCATTGACCATTTCGGCCGACCAATGTCGCCGGGATCGGTGGCAGGCGTGCATCGCCGGCACGACCGCCGCGAGGTTCGTCACTGCGCGGCCGACAACCCCGATAACCCGAACGATCTTTGCAACTGCGGGCCCGGCCTCGTCTGCAACTGAGACAAGAGAAATGATGGAGGAGAATATGTTTTATTGCATTGGTAGAAGATTTCACAAATTGGCATTTGTCTGCACAACCTTGGCAATGTCTTTTGGCGTCGCCGCAGCTCATGCCGAAAACCTGCCGACCGGCCGGACCGCCACGCAGATCAGCGATGAAGAGTATCCGGCAAGCTATTTCCCAAATACCGAGATTCTGGGAACTGAAGAAATGCGGATCACCGCACTGGGGACTGGAATGCCGAACCAGACCAAGGCGGCTGTGTCTATATCGTTCCTCGTCGAGCTTGGAAATGGTGACGTTTTCCTATTCGATATCGGTATGGGCTCAATGGCCAATCTGTTTTCATTGCGCCCGGACTTTTCAAAGATCGACAAAGTGTTCGTCAGCCACCTGCATGTCGATCATGTCGGCGATTTTATGGGGCTGCACATCGGCAGTTGGCTGTCCGGTCGCTATACACCTTTGCGGATCTACGGCCCTACAGGGTCGACCCCGGAAATGGGCATCAAAGCTTTTGTTGAAAACAGTAAGAAAGCCTATGCTTGGGATCTGGATGGCCGAACCGGCGCATTGCCTGATGATGGCGCCAAGATTGAAGTCACCGAATTCGACTACATGCAGGAAAATGAAATTGTCTACCAAGAAAATGGTGTGACGATCCGGTCATGGCCTGCGATTCACAGTTTGGATGGATCAGTCAGTTACTCGCTGGAATGGAACGGATTGAAATATGTGTTCGGCGGCGACACCTATCCGAACAAGTGGTACGTTAAATATGCCAAGGGCGCTGATCTGGCCACTCATGAGGCATTCCTACCCCCGAAAACGCTGGCACCTTACTTTGGCTGGAGCCTCGGACAAGCCACGTATGTCTCAACACGCGTGCACACCGAACCAGCTGCTTTTGGCAAAGTTATGGCCGAGGTCAAACCGCGCCACGCTATGGGGTACCACTCCGTATTGTCGCCGGAAAACTATCAGGCGATCTTAGAGGGCATCCGTTCAACTTATGACGGTGAATTGACACTGGCCCGAGACCTGACGGTCATCAACGTGACCAAAGACAAGATCGTGGTACGAGAAGCATCGGTGGACGAATACGCGCTGCCCCCTTCCGTATCGCAAGCCTATATCGACGCGCCACGGTCCAAGGAAAAGGAACCATCCGACAAAGTTTTGGCCGGGAAATGGAAGGGTTACACCCCGCCGAAGATGCCGGATGACAAATAATCCGCACTTGGAGGGCGCGTCCCCGCCGGACGCGCCTGTAAACCCAAGTATCGCAGGTCGATACGTCTCTGATTGACTGCGTGAGGGAAAGTGTTTCAAGGAAAGAACGGATTTATGACAGCTCTTGCCAAATCCCTTTTATCCAAATCGGCTCGATCAGGCATATTGGCGTCGGTTGCTCTTAACGCTCTGGCATCGGGCCCCGCTACAGCAGATGACTCGGAGTTGGCCAAGCAGTTGTCGAACCCGCTGGCGTCGCTGGTCTCGGTTCCGTTCCAGTTCAATTACGACACCGGATACGGCAGCGAAGATGGCAATCAGACAACTTTGAACATTCAACCTGTCATACCCTTTTCCCTGACCGATAATCTGAACCTGATCACCCGGACAATCATTCCATACAAATGGCAAAACGATGTTGCCGGCGCGTCCGGGAGCAACCAGGGATTCGGCGATACGACGGTCAGCCTTTGGTTCAGCCCAACCAAATCGTCGTTTACATGGGGTGTCGGACCCATCTTCTATTTGCCGACATCCAGAAACCGTGAACTGGGCGTGGGCGAATGGGGCGGCGGGATCACTGGTGTCATACTGGTTCAGGAGGGGCCCTGGACCATCGGTGGGCTGGGTAACCATATCTGGTCATTCGAAAGCGACGACATCAATTCAACCTATCTTCAGCCCTTCCTGGCGCACACCACCAAGGACGCTTGGACTTACACGGTGAATTCCGAATCCACCTATGACTGGACCACGGACGAGTGGACCGCGCCTGTGAACCTCATGATTTCTAAGTTGGTCAGGTTTGGGGAACAGCGCGTGTCGCTGCAGGCCGGCGCGCGCTACTACCTGGCTTCTCCGGACTCCGGCCCCGATGGTTGGGGGGCTCGGCTGTCTGCGACACTTGTGTATCCGCGGAAATAAAAGGGGAGACGTTGTGCCGTTTCTTTGAAAAATGACGATATTATTATGGCATATCAAGTACTTGCTGGCGGCGCTCGCGGTTTCCATCCTCGCGACCGCCGTCGAGGGTGATGTGATCCCATACAGCGGGGCAGAAGTCGCCAAAAATATCGCTATGTTCCGAATTGAAGACGGGGGCATTCGTCTGGAACTGGAAATCTACCCCGAGGATTTGGAGGTTTTCGAACACGCCTTTCAGTTGAAGCTCGTAACGGCACCCCTTGCGACACGGGCCAAGTTTCATCAGTCACCCGGCGAGAATCCGGAAAGCCTTGTGGTCGCTCGCTCCGACGGGAAGCCGCTGCCGTTCGACGTGATACGTATGGAACACCGTCAGAGAATAGACCGGGCCTCGCCTTTTGCCGGAAAGACCGACCCCCTCACCGGAAGGCCAATCCCCGGCCCACCTGAAAATCTGGACGTTATGTATCTTGAGGTGTTCTACAGTTTCGAGGGCGCGCGGCCCGAAACTCTGAGCATTCGCCCTCCATTTGCCATTGATGGTTCGCCTGCAGCTACAATAGGGTTCATGGTTTTTGATCGCCACGTCCCAGTCACGCGGTTCAGTTTTCTGAACAAAGACATGCAACTGGCGATCAGTTGGCCCGACCCGTGGATTACGGCATTCGCGAACCCCAATCTCAATCGTCCGTCACAAAGTGGGACAACTTCATTTCTGTATGTGACGTCGCGAGAGGTACGGCATGAAGTACTCATACGGGTTCGGGAGCTCGCGCCGTGGATCAACCAAGAGTTTACGACGGGTCTAAGGCTGGAACCTGCGCTTCAGTCGCAGATTCTAACCGCCGCGTTAGAGGCGTTCAAAACCCGTAATTCGCTGAGCATATCGGGAAACGTCGTCCACCCTGCTTCTGCTCGTGGAACATTTCTGACGTTAGGAGAGCGAGGGTTTCAAGTTGTTGAAGGTAATCCAATGCTCATAGCCGATTCAACGTTTGTCGGCGTGATATTAACCTATCCGATCTCAGAGTTGCCACCTACTGCATCGATCAACTGGGAGATGTTTGATGATGCGATTCAGAAAGTCCCAATAACATTGACAGACATTGCCGGCCCGTTCTTCGCCTGGGCATCACCGGACGAACCTGTCGTCACATGGATCAACCATCTGAAACGATACAACAATCCAGAAGTCACGCCGATTCAAGCAGCGGACATCTTCCTTATACCTTTGTGGATAGTGCTGTCTGTTGCCCTGTCCGTAGGCGCAGGCGTGATTGCGTTCCGATCATCCAGGACATTGATATGGATCGGCGTTGTAGCTCTATCAGCAACATCTCTTTTTGCCGTCATCGCTTTTTCAGGGAAACACGCAATTCCGGTCCTAAACCCGATCTCTGGCCAATCTGAAACACAGATTGTGACGAATGCATTATCCCGTCTTCTGACCAACACCTATGTAGCCGCTCTCGAAGTATCTTCCGAAGAAAGGAAACTGGCGCTTGCACCGATCGTCTTAGGCCCATCGCTCTCTGATGTGGCTGCTGAGCTGGAAACCAGTTTGACGATCCGGGTGCCCGGAGGCGGGCGTGCGCAAGTCGTCGACGTCACGAATGTCGTCATTGTCGACGGCGACATAACCTGCAGAGGAAAGTTCGAAGGCGTCGTACAGTGGCGCGTCGACGCGCAGGCCGGCCATTGGGGTCATGATCACCGTCGGCGCGTGGAGTATCGCGCCCGGGTAGAGTTCCAGCCCGACCGAGGAAACTGGGCCCTGTCCGCCATCACAGTATTGGAGGCACGTTCGCCAGATGTCTGATCGTTTGCGAAATATCATGCTGGTTAGTGTAACCGCCTTTCTGATCGTCTCTGCGGTCGCGAGCCAGGCGCATTTTCTTCTGAACCTAAATGTGCGGATCTTCCATGTTGAGCACACAAATGACGGGCTCCGTATCTTTATGCGCGTACCGATGCCTTATCTTGTTGCGGACAAGGCTGGCGAACCAATCGAGGGCGGTCTTCCCTCGGCCGCACCATTTACGACCAATGCTTTTGAGGATGGCCGCGTGGTTCACTTTGTCGATCCCGCCAAAATCGCCGTAGACCCTCTTGGGCTCGGCCAAATCGCTGAAAACGATACAGTCTTAAAGACCCGGGAAACGCATGTTCCTGGTAATGTTGAATCTGTTGCGCTTCATCGTGTGGGCGAAGAGCCTGGCTTTGCAACGTTGAATGAAGCCAAACACGCTGTATCTCAAGGCTCAACCCTGAAGGACAATCCGCTTGCCTATGTCGGCGACGTGGTTGTTGATACTGTAATAAACTACAATTTCGGGTATGCACCTTCGGCCTACACCTTATCCAGCCTGCTTAATCCCGGTTTGCCAGACCAGGATATGACCGCGAACCTTATCCTGGATTACGGTGTTAGCGATCCATTGGTTTTTCGAACACGGGGACTGATGAAGGACCCGATCGAGGTCTCCAGATCCAGAATGGCGGGGATCGTTACCTTTGTCTGGGAAGGTGTGCGCCACATTCTGGAGGGCATCGACCATGTCCTGTTCGTTGTTTGCCTCGTCATCGGAGCGCACGGGTTGCATGCGCTTTTATGGCGGGTCACCGGATTTACAGTTGGTCACAGCGTTACCTTGTCGCTTGGCTTCTTCGGCTACGTGCCATCGGGCGCATGGTTTGTCCCATTCGTGGAGACGGGTATTGCTTTGTCCATAATCTATGCGGCTTTTCTGGCAGTGTTGGAGGGCGGCTCAGATATCGACTCCAACAGAAAGGTTTTTGTCATTACCGTCCTGATGGGCCTCCTTCACGGTCTCGGCTTCAGTTTCGTTTTGCACGAAATTCTGCAGGTAACGTCTCCGAATATCTGGCAGAGCCTATTGGCCTTCAACGTCGGCGTGGAAGTTGGTCAACTGGCAATTGTCCTGGTGACCTGGCCGCTTCTGTCCCTTTTTGCAAGGTTCGGCCCAACCCCGGAGATGTCGCTAAGGGTGTCTATTGCGATCGGTTGCGGAACGATTGCAAGCTGGTGGACTTTTGTGCGCGGAAAAGACTTTCTGGAGATGCTATTAAGCTAAATTTAAGATACTGACGCCAAGCAAGAACTCTCTCTGAAGTTAGTAGAACACTCATTTCCTCACGGTCAGTGTCGTTTGGATGCAGCCAATGCGAATGCTGGCAGACGTCAAAGCTGCGATCCGCACCAAAAGTGACATGAGTTTGCCAGAGCATGGAGTTTGCTTTCGACATCAATGTCCGGTTCAGGAAAGCTGCCGTGCAGCGACTTCGGAGATCGTGAAAGTCCGGAACGGGCCGTTCTTGTCACTCTATTGGGGGTGTTCCGATGGACCAGCATCCAGTCATGCACTAACAATCAATTCGGACCAGTCAGATCAAGCTGCCCAAACATATCACGAAGTCAATCACGCGTTTTTTATGTCTGCGCTCTTAAGTGGATGGAAGAAGGCGTCGATCAGGCCATGACGGCTTTCCGTTCAAAATCAGGTTCCGATTGGACCATCCTTCGTAATGAGATGCCAGTAGAACGTAGGTTCCAATTGCGATTCATTGACGGGCACGCGACCTGCATTCAGGCGCGATCTGCGGGCAATAGACCAGCCTTTGACCGGATAAGACTCACGCCCAGGGTATCACCCGAGACCCTTGCAATCATCTTCAAAAGCTGGCTGAAGCGGGCAGTCCGCGTTCATTCGAAACTTGTTGGCGTGGTATGCTCTGTGACCAAGATTGACCAAATCGAGACGATGAAGTGCCACGACTTGCGCCGCGAAAAGGTGGCGAAAGGTGCGATCTTTCAGGATGTCAAACATTTCAGAGGTACCGGGAAATGGCGCGCAACTCGTCCAGATCATGGGGACTGTCGCCACCCAAGCAATGATCCATATGGTCGTGTATCAATACCCGTTTGGCATTGGTCACGGCTTTTTCAACGGCTTGCAGTTGTTGGGCGACTTCAACGCAAGGTTTGCCATCTTCAATCATCGCAACAACAGATCGCAGATGCCCCTCGGCGCGTTTTAGCCGGGCTATGAGTGCGGGATGGCTTGCGTGAATTTGTGCTTTTGTCATATAAGCCGAGATAACCCCCGGGAGGGGATATAACAAGACCGCAGAGGCACCTGTAAGCGTGAGGGCAGTTCAGAGATATACGCGAAATGCGATGGCAGCTTTGCTTTGCCTGTCTTTGATCGTTTGGTCGCTCCAGCCTAACTCGGGCCATGCTCCGACAGTGATCGAAACCGTGCAGGAGCATTTGCAGATAATTGCAGAGCACGGGCATACTCACGGATTTGAAGAAGATTTGTTGTGGGTGATGCACGGGCACAGTCATGATGGTGCAGATCATGATCACAGCCAAATGGTTATACCGGAATCGGGCAATGCGCTTTCACTGGCCTCGCTCCCGGATGACTGGGCCTTCGACAGGGTGCCGGGCGGTCCGTTCAGGAATAACGGTATAGAACGACCTCCGCGCGTGTGACGTCGCCCCAATCGGGGTTTTCGACATCACACAACAACGGAGATCATCCATGAATCTAATCTCTCGGGGTCTGGACAGGCGCGCGACGCTCCTGCTGGCCTTCATCATAACCAATCTGGCGCTGAGCACGTCTCAGGTGCTGGCTCATAACGTCACTGAAGGCGATGCTGGTTACATCCAGGAAATCTGGGGCGTGAACATCATCCCCTTCATGTATCTTGGGGCCAAGCACATGGTCACAGGCTACGATCACATCCTGTTCCTGCTTGGCGTCGTGTTTTTTCTCTACCGAGCCAAAGATGTTGGCATCTATGTCAGCCTCTTTGCGATCGGTCACTCGACGACAATGCTGTTGGGAGTGTGGTTCGGCTGGGGCGTAAACGCCTATATCGTCGACGCCATTATCGGACTTTCAGTCGTCTACAAGGCGCTCGACAATCTCGGCGCGTTCCAGCGCTGGCTGGGGCTCCAGCCAAATACCAAAGCCGCGACGCTGATTTTTGGTCTGTTCCACGGTATGGGGCTCGCAACCAAGATTCTCGACTACGATATCGCTCCGGAAGGGCTTCTTGCCAATCTGTTGGCGTTCAACGTGGGTGTGGAACTTGGCCAGCTTACGGCCCTTGCGATCATCCTTATCGTCATGGGGTTCTGGCGCAAAAGCCCGTACTTCTTCCAGCAAGCTTACAGCGTAAACGTCATCATGATGACCCTCGGGTTCATCCTGATGGGCTATCAGATCACCGGCTATTTTGTTGCCGCGTAACGGAGTTCAGAAAATGTTCAACACAGAAAGACCAAGTCTTGAGGAACTGCCAAGCTCGGCTCAGCTTATCCGCTCGACGGTCATTGCAGGTGCTTCTGCCGCTGTGATCCTTGTTACGGTAGTATTGCCGGCCGAATATGGGATTGATCCGACTGGCGTGGGCCGTGTGCTCGGACTGCAAGAGATGGGTGAAATCAAATCGCAGCTTGCAGACGAGGCCGAAGCCGACCGCCAGCTTGAAAGCCAAGATCAGTCGAGCTTGTTGAACGATGTCCTTGGCCTCTTTATCGGTTCGGCACATGCGCAAGAGGCCGAAGTCTGGCAGGATGAAACCAGCTTTATCCTCACTCCGGGAGAGTCGGCTGAGTGGAAGCTGCTCATGGAAGAAGGCGCGACAGCTGAGTATCGTATGGTCGTGACAGGCGGTCGGGTGAACTTTGACCTGCATGGTCACGGTGGCGGGCAGTCGATCACCTATGAGAAGGGGCGCGGCTCGACCGGTGTCGAAGGCACCATTGAAGCGGCCTTTGCAGGTGAGCACGGGTGGTTTTGGCGCAACCGCGACTCGGGCGATGTATCAGTGATGGTACAGGTCCGCGGTGACTACAGCGAGATCATCGAATAAGCAAAACCGGCCGCCGCGCAGATATATTGTGCAGCGGCTTTTTTGCGCCGATCGAAGCAATTGGGGATGTCCGATAATCCGCAGCCCGCAGTGCTACTCGGGTGCGTTCTTTAGGGACGCCATCAGGTTGTGGAACTTTTCCCCCTGCACAGCGACATGTGACCGCAACGCATTTGCTGTTTCCTCGGGATTGCCATTGTCCAGAGCACGCACAATGTCTTCATGCTCGGACATCGACTTTGCCATACGGCCCCGAAAACGTAGCTGTTGCCGCCGGAAAGGTTTGAGCCGTCTGTGCAGCTTGGACGCTTCCTGTTCCAAAAATGAATTGCCGGACTGGTTATATATGATTCGATGAAACCGCTCGTTTTCCACGTAGTACGTGTCAGGGTCTCCGGCATCGACAGCCGCCTGACATCTTGTGTTGGCGTCAGTTAGCTCTTTCAATGCTTGATCTGAGATGCGCATAGCGGCAAGTCGGCCGCAAACGGCTTCGAGTTCGGCCATGACTTCGAACATCTCCATAAGCTCTACAGGGCCAGGCTGCCGGACAAAAGCACCCCTGCGCGGTATGAGGTCAACCAGCCCCGACAGGGCAAGCCGCTGAAATGCTTCTCGAAGTGGCGTTCTGGATACGCCAAATTGCTCGGCCAGTTTGACTTCATCCAGTCGGTCACCATCCGAAAATGTCCCGTCAAAGATCAGCTCTTCCAGATCCTGAGCGATGGTATCGGCAAGTCGTTGGTCCATGACGTTCTGTTTTACTCACGATCGGGTGAGAACTCAAGAAATCAGTTATTGTATACAAAAATATTGACTTGAAAAACATAACCACCCTATGCTTCTGTTCATCCCCGGCGAGCTCGGGATTGAAAAAGGGAGGAGAAAATGAAAGCCATGTTTAAAACAGCTGTAGCTGCATTGGCGCTTGCATCCGCGGGCACACTGGGTTCCGCAGAAGAACTGCGCCTATCTCATCAGTGGTCGAACAAAGACATCCGTCATCAGGTCGCACAGATCGTGGCCGATGAGGTCGCAGCGGCCGATGTCGATCTGGAAATCAAGATTTTCGGCTCGAAATCGTTGTTTAAACCGCGCGAGCAATACAAGCCGCTTAGCCGAGGGCAACTGGATATGACCGTTTTGCCGCTCAGCTATGCCGGAGGCCAACAGCCTGCCTATAACCTGACTTTGATGCCTGGTCTGGTGAAAAACCATGATCACGCTGCCCGTTTGGCCGCCTCTCCGTTCATGGAAGCGTTGGAAGAGAAGATGGCCGAAGATGACGTGATGGTGCTGGTCCACGGTTATCTGGCCGGTGGCTTCGCGGGCAAAGATAAGTGCATCACCAAGCCAGAAGACGTAGCCGGTCTACAAACCCGAGCGGCAGGCAAGTCGTTCGAACAGATGCTGGCCGGAGCTGAAGCCTCGATCGCGTCAATGGCATCTTCGGAAATCTACAACGCGATGCAGACCGGTGTTCTTCAGGCTGCCAATACCTCGTCCTCGTCCTTTGTCAGTTATCGCATCTACGAACAGGTCAGCTGCTATACCCCGGCGGGAGATGTGGCGCTGTGGTTCATGTATCAGCCGCTGCTTATGAATAAATCCACTTTCGACGGGTTGAGCGAAGATCAGCAGGCCGCACTGCTGGCCGCGTCTGAGAAGGCGCAGGCCTACTATCTGGAAGAGGCCAAGAAACAGGACGCCAACTCGGCCAAGGTGTTTGAAGAGGCTGGCGTCGAAATCGCCGAAATGACACCAGAGGATTTCGAAGCCTGGCGCGCGCTGGCGATGGAAACCTCGTACAAAGCCTTCGTGGAAGAGGTTCCTGACGGGCAAGATCTGCTGGACAAGGCTCTGGCGGTCGAGTGACCCTCCCTTGCCTGGGCGGCCCTGCTGCCGCCCGGCACCTGATCTCAGTTCTGATCTTCAGACTTAATTGCATCTCAATCACAGGAGGCGCAAATGGCTGGCCATAGCTCTGCCGTTGCTTCCCACACCGGGAACAATCCCTTTCTTCGCTTTGTCGCTGCGCTCTCAACTCTGGCCGGATGGTGTTCCGCAGGTATGATCGTCGCCGCCGTCGCCATCACCTGCCAGATGATTGTGGTGCGCTTTGTCCTGAATGGCTCGACCATCTGGCAGACCGAAGCGGTCATCTATCTGGTCATCGCCGCTACGCTGGTTGGGTTGCCTTATGTGCAGCGCCTGCGCGGGCATGTGAATGTCGACCTGATCCCGATCTCGCTGGCCCCCCGCGCGCGGTTCTTCATGGCGATCCTGACGTCGGTCCTGTCCATCGCCATCGTTTCGGTCATGCTGTTCTACGGCTATGAGTATTGGCACTTCGCGTGGGAGCGTGGCTGGAAATCCGACACCGTATGGGGTGTTCGCCTATGGATTCCCTACCTCTCTATCCCGGTCGGTTTTGGACTGCTGCTGTTGCAACTGATTGCCGACCTCATCGCCGTCCTGCTTGGCATCGATAAACCCTTTGGTCTGGAGTAAAGCCGATGGATCCCCTTCTGCTCGGCGCTATTGTCGCCATCGCCACCATCCTTGTTCTGTTCTCGGGCGTATCGGTCGCTATCGGTCTGCTGATCGTCTCGGCCGGTTTCCTGATTGTCTTCGACGGCCCACGTTCGCTGGAACTGATGCCGGAAATCCTGTTCGGTAAGCTCGATAACTTTGCTCTTCTGTCGATCCCGATGTTCATCATCATGGGGGCGTCCATTGCGTCAACGAGGGCAGGGGCGGACCTGTACGAAGCCCTTGAACGCTGGCTGACCCGTGTCCCCGGTGGGCTGGTCGTATCAAACCTTGGCGCCTGCGCCCTGTTTGCGGCCATGTCGGGCTCCTCACCCGCAACCTGTGCTGCCATCGGTAAAATGGGCATCCCCGAGATGCGCAAGCGTGGTTACCCGGATGGCGTTGCCGCCGGTTCCATCGCCGCAGGTGGTACACTTGGTATCCTGATCCCACCCTCGGTCACGATGATCGTCTATGGCATCGCCACTGAAACCTCGATTGGTCGTCTGTTCCTGGCCGGTGTGATTCCGGGCCTGATGCTGGTTGGCTTGTTCATGGCCTGGTCGCTCTATTCCACTTGGAAATCCGGCGACGCCACCCGTCTGGGCTCCGGCAGCTACACCTGGGGTGAACGGTTTGAGATCCTGCCGCGCGTGCTGCCCTTCCTCGGTATCATTCTTGGCGTGCTCTACGCCATGTATGGCGGCATAGCCACGCCGTCGGAAACGGCTGCAGTGGGTGCGTTGCTGTGCCTGATGATCGCGATGATCATCTACAAACTCTGGAACCCCAAGGACATCTGGGTCGTATTGCGTGACAGCACCAAGGAAAGCGTGATGATCCTGTTCATCATCGCCGCTGCCGGTGTGTTCTCGTACATGCTCAGCTCGCTGTTCATCACACAGGCTATTGCCGAATGGATCGGTACGCTGGACGTGAACCGTTGGCTGCTGATGGGTGCGGTCAACGTTTTCCTGCTGATCGCCGGGTTCTTCTTGCCGCCCGTCGCTGTGATCCTGATGGCCGCGCCGATCCTGCTGCCGATCATCACCACCGCCGGTTTTGACCCGATCTGGTTCGCGGTCGTTCTGACCATCAACATGGAGATCGGTCTGATCTCACCCCCGGTTGGTCTGAACCTCTACGTGATCAACGGCATCGCGCCGGACATCTCGCTGAAAACCATCCTGACCGGCTCGCTGCCCTTCGTGGCCTGCATGGTGATCGCGATTGTCCTGCTGTGCCTGTTCCCGGGTCTGGCGACATGGCTTCCTGATCTGGTGATGGGGGCAGCGGTATGACCCTGCTTGCCGATCTTCTCTCAACCGTGTTCGAGCGACGCTATCGCCGCGACAGCGCGGCGGCCTCAGATGGCCGCCCGCTGACTGAACTGGCCAACGCGTTGGTTGGGTCAGCGGGGGAGACCTCGGGTCTGGCGTTGGCAGAAGAGATTTTGACCCGTTTCGAAAAAATAGAAGATGACGAAAAGCTGGAGTTCTTCCGGTATCTCGCCACCGCCATGAATATCGATCCCGAAGCGGTGCGCTCTTCGCTTGACGCGTACGAAAATGCGCCTTCAAAAGCGACCTACCGCACTTTCGCGGCTGCAGCTGAACCCGCGCGACAGGAGATGATCCGCCGCCTGAACCGGGTACCCGGTGCCACGGGAACGCTTGTTCGGATGCGCGCCGATCTGCTGTGGTTGGGAGGTAAAGAGCCTGAGCTGCAAGCGCTGGATCTGGATTTCCGTCACCTGTTTGCCAGTTGGTTCAACCGCGGCTTTCTGGTCCTGCGCCCGATCAATTGGGAAAGCCCGGCCCATATTCTGGAGAAGATCATCGCCTACGAGGCGGTACATGCCATCGACAGTTGGGATGACCTGCGCCGCAGGTTGGAGCCCGCCGATCGGCGCTGCTTTGCCTTCTTCCACCCCTCTATGCCGAACGAGCCGCTGATCTTTGTCGAAGTTGCACTGAACAGCGGAATTCCCGGATCGGTTCAGGCCCTGCTTGCCGAGGACCGCGACCCGATGCCAGAAGAACAGGCAGATACTGCGGTGTTCTATTCGATCTCGAACTGTCAGGCGGGGCTCGCCAGCATCTCGTTCGGCAACTCGCTCATCAAGCAGGTGGCGTCAGATTTGGCTGCGGAACTGACGGGGTTGAAGACCTTTGTCACTCTCTCGCCGATTCCAGGATTGACCAAGTGGCTGTCTCAGGAAGGCATCGAGTGGGACGTCGAAGAACCCGATCAGATGAAGGCGCTGGCGGCACAATACCTGCTGAACGCCAAGGGCCGGGGCAACATGCCATTCGATCCGGTGGCGCGGTTCCACCTTGGCAATGGTGCGATGGTCCATGCGGTTCACGCCGATGCCGATACGTCGGACAAGGGGCGCGCCCAGTCCGGCGGCACCATGGTCAACTACCTCTATGACCTGGCCCGCGTTGCCCAAAACCACGAGAAATTCGCCAATTCCCGAGAGGTCATCGCCTCGCCCGAGGCCAAATCGCTTGCTGCGTCGGCCTCTCTCACCACGACACAGGAAAGGTAACCCCTATGGCCAATCCTCTCTATGACGGTTTGTTCGGCATTCATGCTGGTAAAGACACGCCTTTTTTGCACCTGCTTGACGGGACGACCGTTACGCATCACGATTTTTTGCGCACAGCCGCGCAGATCGCGCATGTCGCAACCCAACTGGGTCTGAAACCCGGTGACCGAGTTGCGGCGCAGATCGAAAAATCACCCGAAGCGCTGGCGCTCTATGCGGCCTGCGCGCAGGCAGGCCTCGTGTTTCTCCCGCTCAATACGGCCTACACGGTCGATGAATTGACATATTTTATTGAAAACAGCGGGGCTTCACTGATCGTCTGTGACGCCAAAAGCGAGGAGAAGCTCACCCCCGTCGGGGCGCAGCTGGGAGCGCAGGTGGAGACCCTGAACGCTGATGGCAGCGGCAGCCTGATAGATCAGGCCGCAGTCATGCCTGCCAGCTTTGAAACCGTTGATCGTGACGGTGATGATCTGGCGGCGTTTCTCTATACCTCGGGCACGACGGGCCGGTCAAAAGGCGCGATGTTGACCCAGAACAATCTGTTGTCGAATGCGCAGGCGCTGGTCAAAGAATGGCGCTTCACATCCGACGACGTGCTGCTGCACGCGCTGCCGATCTTTCACACTCACGGACTGTTTGTGGCGACCAACGTCACACTGGCTGCGGGCAGCAGCATCGTATTCACGCCCAAATTCGATCTGGATGAGATCATTGGACGGATGCCGCAGGCCACGACCATGATGGGCGTGCCAACCTTCTATACCCGCCTGTTGGATGATGACCGGTTCACCAAAGAGCTGGCAGCGCATATGCGCCTGTTCGTTTCAGGCTCGGCCCCGCTGCTGGCAGAAACCCATGTGCAGTTCGAAGAACGCACCGGCCATCGCATCCTTGAACGCTATGGCATGACCGAGACCAACATGAACACCTCGAACCCCTATGACGGCGACCGCCGCGCGGGCACGGTGGGCTTTCCTTTGCCCGGAGTCGAATTGCAAATCTGCGATTCAGGCGGCAACCCCCTGCCGCAGGGCGAGATCGGTGAAATCGAGGTACGCGGACCCAACGTGTTCAAGGGCTACTGGCAGATGCCCGAAAAAACCGCCGCCGAACTACGTGAGAATGGGTTCTTTATCACCGGTGATCTGGGCCGGATCGACGAGGATGGCTATGTCCATATCGTTGGCCGCAACAAGGACCTGATCATCTCGGGTGGCTATAATATCTATCCAAAGGAAATCGAGCTTTTGCTGGATGAACAGCCTGGGGTGCTGGAAAGCGCCGTGGTGGGTGTGCCGCATCCCGATTTTGGCGAAACAGTGTTGGGTGTGGTCGTCGCCGAACCAGGTGAGACCCCGAACCTTGAAGAGATGAAGATCGCGGTGTGCAACAGCCTTGCGCGTTTCAAACATCCCCGGCAGTTGATCGTGCTGGATGAACTGCCTCGCAACACTATGGGCAAAGTTCAAAAGAACATCCTGCGTGACCAATACAAGGACCTGTTCGTGGCCGCGTAAGATGACACTCCCCGGTCCGTCAGCCCTCTTCTCGACAATGCTGCGGGCCAAACTTCAACGGCCTGAAGGTACGATTGCTTTACCTTTAAGTCGTTGATTTTTAATTCTTCAGGAGCTTGAACTTAAATGTATCAAAATATCCTCGTTCCGATCTCGCTGGATGATGACCGCGACACGACGCGCTCTGTTGACGTTGCGCGTGCGCTCAATTCCGGCGATGGTCAAATCACCTTCTTGCATGTCGTCGAACATCTGCCTCAATACACGAGTAACTTGCTTCCCATTGATCATTTGGAACGTGTCAAAGCCGTCGCTTCGGAAAAGTTGACGCCTTTGTTAAATGGCTTGACGAATGCCCGGATCGAGATCGTCGAAGGTCACGCAGGCCGCGGTATCATCGACTATGCGGTATCTAACGGTGCCGAATGCACTGTGATCGCAAGCCATCAACCTGGTCTGCAGGATTATCTGCTTGGATCTACTGCGGCACGTGTTGGCTGAAAGAAAGACAGAAAGAAAACCTGAGGCGAGCCTCGTCATTGAGCATGTCTATCCAAATTTTGCGGGAAAACCTGGCTATGAAAGTCACCTGCGAGCGCCAGAAACTGTTCGACACCTTGAGGTGATGTAACAAGGCGCCGACAGAATACCTGGTTTGCCTCTGTCATCTTGTTCCAGTTTTGGAAGTACTCTGCCTCGAAGAACTCTTTTTGAACTTTTGAGAGATCAGGGTGGAACTCACTAGCGAAGCGAAAAGCCGTCTCCATGTTCTTTCTGAGAGTTCTGGCCCCGAGCGGTTTCCAATAATATTCGCCGCCCACTTCCGCATCAAAGGCGGCAAACAGATTGTCAGCCGTGGTCAATTCCGCGATGGATTGGCCACCATCCAAATCCAATCGACCAAGTTCGTCGAGACACGTGAAGTACCAGTTCAGATCGTCCCCGGCAGATTTGACGGTCTGTGGAGAAAGCGGGGCCCGACGGCGGCCTGTCAAGAGCCCTCCGTAGGGTCGACCAAGGCTCATCGTTGCCTGGTATTCTCGAATGGTTGACGTGATTTCGGTCGGTAAAGCCGACGTCACGCGATGGCTTGTGGCCTTCGGAATTTCACCAATCGTTGCTAGCAACAACGCTGGTTCGATTGTTTCCGGAAACTCATGCAGTCGATCCAGAAGACGCGCTGCTTTATGAATTGCGTTCTTGCGGCCTTGATCGTGACAATCTTTCATCCAAAGGTGCAATAGTTCAACATTCAGCTGCGCCGGCTGTACGCCCTTGCTTCTTGCCAGGCTTGTCAGAACGGTTAGGGCAATAAGTTCTGGTGTTTGGATATGAGTGCCGTTTCTACGCGGCTGGATAAGAACGGTGGTCGCTTTCTGTAGCTGCGACCAGTTGTCCTCCAGCCCGCGCAGGCGTTTTTCCTCGGCGCGTTTTCCTGACGCGCGTGACATCAGGCTCTTTGCGTTACCGTACCACGTTTCGAACTGCTTGAAAGTGTCGAAGCCTTAGGGCGGATTCTTGTTGGCGATGTGACTTGACCATCGCTTGACGAAGGCATCGACATCGATCGGAATCATCGCCAGCGGACAATTATACGCTGGCAGTTTCCTACATTTGTTTGCGGATCCCCGGATCTTCTTCGCGTTTGCTCGCGAATATGGGTAGTCTCCGGCGTCGAGTTTTTCAACAGCTTCCTCGAGGGCCATCTGCATTAGTGCCTCCATCATTGGTGTTGTTTTTTTTGGCGTCAGTGACGCGGTTAATCTTGGAAATTCGGGTGATCTTCAGAGATGCGTTTTGAGGTTCTTTTTCGAGTTTCGGCACTCTGGAAACGAAATGAGGAAATGGGCTTCAAAACGTATTCAAATGAGGTTTTGTGGGCGTATTCCTCACTTTTTGCGGATCGGGCAAAGGTACGAATTGCGTTGTTTCCGGCCTCACACAGCATCAAAAAGACCCTCAATCTGGTGTTTCCGGAACCGGATCGAGCCACCGATCCGGAGGCTTGGAATGATATTGTCACGGGGATAGTTTCGGACAGTAGCCGGAGCGCAGCCGAGTTTCTCAGCAAGGTCTTTGCCAGTCAGAAATGGCTCTAGCAGCGCCGGATGCTGGCCCTAATCCAGCATCTCTGCATGAGACACGCCTTCGACCCGCCAGACGTATGTGATGGCATAGCGTGGGCGCTTCAATGGCCCTGGCGCGGAACGGACGCTGTTTTCGCGCAGCACACGGCGCACTGTGTCCGGATGCAATTGCCAGCGGTTCGAAAACTGGGTCTGTGACAAGCTTGGCAGGCCGGCCAGCGCAGCAGGGTGGGTTCTGAGTGTGGATAGTCGCTTCATGAAGAGCAGAAGGGTTCACAACGCCGATCCGGAAAAAATAGCCGAATCTTTTTCAACAATCCCCTTGGAGAGCCGCAGACTAACAGTTGGGGTCTTGCGGGATTTTTACTAATTCGTCGCGGGCGTAGACCTTGTGAAAACTGCTTTTGGGCCACTTCGTACTTGCGTAACGAACGCGAATGCGGACGTCGGTAACACTCGGAGAATCCGGCCCTAACCGGCCATTGAGCTTTGCCAACCGATACTGCTCTAAGGCACGTCGAACCTGCCGTTCGCTGCAAGCGCAAAATCAGAGACTGGCTGAGCTCACTGAATGCGCTCAATTGCTGAAATTAGGCTATCCTATTCGAAAGTCCTATCTCTGCGCTATGGCCTCCTGCAAGTGCCTTGTAAAGGCGCGGGCAGAAGGCTTCGTATGACGACCACCTGCCAGCAATGCGTTCACATCAACAGTCCCGATTTTCCAATTCGGCAGCAATTGAACGAGGGTTCCTGCCTCCAGTTCGTTTCTGCAACTCCAGTACGACGTGCTGATAACACCCATGCCGGAGACGGCGGCGGTGGTTGTGCTTTCATTGACGGAGATCATCAATTGACTTTCGACACGAATGGACTGGACCTTTCCATCCCTTTCAAAGCTCCAACCCGCCTTTCCAATGCTTGATGGGCCGAGGACGATTTTATGATCCACCAAATCTGTGGGCTGCTTCGGGCTGCCAGCTTTTTCCAGATAAGATGGCGCTGCTACAACAACTCTGGGCGTTGCGCCCAACTTGCGCGCGACCATCGTTGAGTCTTCCAGCGGTCCAAATCGGATGGCTACGTCGATAGCCTCATCAATCAGGTCCTGCATCGAGTCCGTCAGAACAAGATCCACTTTTAGCTTCGGATGCAGTTCCAGAAACGGTGGCAGGGCGGGTATGATCTCTCTTTGCGCAAAGCTGGCCGGCGCGCCGACCCGCAGACGACCGCGTAGATCGCCCGTGCCCCGCACAAAGTGGTTTGCTTCTTCAATGTCGGACAGGATTGGCTCGATACGCGTCAGGTATTCTTCCCCGGCTTCAGTCAGCCGGACGGCGTGGGTGGAGCGCACAAACAGCTGCACCCCGAGATCTTTTTCAAGGTTGGATATGATCCGGGAAACCGAAGGTTGGGACTTGCCGGTTTCTTTTCCCGCAGCGGTAAAGCTACCGGTGCGCGCAACTCGCGAGAACAAACGCAGCGTTGAGAAATTGTCTGACATTCACATTTCGAATAACTGTTAGGCTTTATGGTAATCTACCCTTCAAGCTATTTATGAGCAACATTTGAGAGCAACTGCGGACGACACGCACATCCCACCGATCAGTACCTGGAAACTGTAGGCGCAAAAGCTTTCGGAGAAGGAACACTCGAAATGGCAAACTCGTTGATTAGTAGACGGCATTTCATAGCACTTTACTTGCCGGGGCGACGCTTGCGTCGGCCCCAAAGGCGGTTGCTGCCACGAGCATCAACGTTGGTGAAAAGCAGATCGTCGTTCTCTCCGATGGTTACTTCGATATGCCTGCCAGCATGTTTCCGGGAACGCCTGACAGCGTGAAGGCGCAGGTCGGTGATCCTGCTCGGATCGCCGTCAACACGTTTGCAAATCGGGCTGGGAGCCGTACGATCCTGTTCGGCGCGGGTGCAGGCACCTGCGAATTCATCACACACGCCTTTCCATCAGCCGGCGAGCTGCCGGGGGACCTCACCTCAGCTGGTATCTCAGCAGAGGAGGTAACCGACATCATGATCACACACATGCACCCGGATCACGTTGGTGGTCTTGCCATCGGTGATCAGTTGGCATTTCCAAACGCTCAAATTCACATTGCAGCCGCCGAATGGAACTTCTGGAATGCCGTTGGTTTCGCAACCACCGTACCGAAACCGATGCGGCATATGGTGGACAACGTTCAATCGCTTTCAAATGTCATCAAAGGCAACGTCTACCTCCATAGCGGACTAACTGATCTCGGCGACGGCGTGAGCGTCTTGCCTGCGCCGGATCACACGCCCGGTCATACAGCCATCCTTCTCGATGGTGGCCGCGAGCAGTTCATTGTTGTTGGAGATCTGAAGGTTCATGAAGACGTTCATTTCGCCAATCCGAACTGCGGGTGGGCTTTGGACGTTGACGGTGAGCTGGCCGTGGCCATGCGGGTTTCCATGCTCGACATGATCGCCACCGATGGCCTGCTCATAGGAGCGGCACATGTCACGAAGCCCGGCTTGGGCCGCGTGGAGCACAAAGGCTCCGGGTTCAATTTTTAACCCCTCTAACCTCAATCTTCAAAGGAACAGCAAATGACAACGTACTCCCAGCACACGGTAGACACGGCCCCGGAAGGGTCCAAACCTATCCTCTCTGCGATCAAAGCCAATATGGGCTTTGTTCCAAACCTGATGGCCACGATGGCTGAATCCCCTGTTCTGGTCGAAAGCTACATGACCATGATGGGCATTTTCGAGACGACTGATCTGACGCCTACAGAACGCGAAATCATTCTGATAACGAACAACCGTCTGAACGGCTGCACCTATTGCATGGCCGCGCACACAACCGTGGCAAAGATGGCTGGTGTGGATGACAACGTGATCGAGGCATTGCGGGCAGGCGCTACAATTGCAGACCCCAAACTCGAAGCGCTCCGCATCTTCGCTGAAACTATCAACGAAACACGTGGATGGGCCAGCGATGAGCAGGTCGATGCCCTTATCGACGCCGGTTATACAAAGCAGACCGTTCTGGAAGTCATTGCCGGGACCGCCCTCAAAGTCTTGTCCAACTATACGACTCATATAGTGAACCCGCCGCTCGACAAGGCTTTCGAGCCGATGTCATGGGACCCCAAATCCACCGTAGCGGCAGAGTAAGCAAGAATACCTCTCGCCACCCTGCTGTTCCGGAGTGTTCGGCCCGCCGGGGAGAATGTCTATTGCCCAATCGAACTGGTTCTATGTGACTGAATTTGCCTTAGACCAGCCAAGGGAAGTGAACAAAGCAGAAACCTCAAAACAATGTCTTAGATAAGTGCAAACGCGGTAGTACATGGGATGAAATGGCGTTACGCCACCAAGGCTTTTGACGGCTCGAAGAAGCTTACGCAAGAGGACCGTGACACCCTCTTTGCAACTCTTAACCTCGCGCCTTCATCATTATTTTTGCAGCCATGGAAATTCGTTGTGATTGACGACCCCGAGATACGCAAAACCCTTGGTTCTTTTGTGCCTGCGAACAAATCTAAGATCGAAGACAGCGCGTTTTTTGTTGTGCTTGCTCGTCGTAGAGCCACATCGGCAGAGGATGTGTCTCGCCATGTCGATCTGCTGCAAGCCGAACGCGGAGTATCCCCGGAAGTGCTGCATCCATTCCGAGAAATGGTGACAAAGAGCGTTGCAAGCAAATAGGCTACGGCAGTAGACAATTGGAATGCGCGGCAGGTCTATGTCGCCTTGGGATGTGCTGTTACTGCTGCTGCGATGCTCAAAGTCGACGCCTGCCCGATGGAGGGGGTTGATCCGCAAAGATTTGACGAAACTCTTGGTTTGACGGGAAGCGAGTTCACAACAACCGTCGGTATTGCATTCGGAAACCGTGATGAAGGGGATCCGTTTGCGTCATTCCCGCAAACCCGTCGTCCTATTGATGACGTCATCAAAGTCGTTTGACACATCGTCACGCGCTGCCATCGAATTGGCTGCAATTAGTAGACCTAGGAAGCAAGCGCCGCGTCTTTTAACGCCGCGCTCTTTCGTCGTGCAGGCCTAATTTTCCGAATGGAAGTCTGGATGCAGATCATTCACTTTTTGAATAACCATTACACAATTTGGCCAGCTACCACCGTTTTCCCAACTGACCGATATTGCCAACAGGCGGCACAAATGACCTCACGGCCGGCCGCAGAACACAACCAACGAAGTGGAAAACGTTATGACCCTCCAAGACCAACTCGACGGTTTCAAAGCCCAATTCAAAACCATGGCCCCGGAAGGCGCTTTTGAAGCCTTTGCCAAATCGACCCAAGAGCTGATCGACAGCGGCCAGGCCGAACGCGCTCCGAAAGCCGGCGACACTGTGCCTGATTTCGTGCTGACTGACTCGGACCGCAACGAAATCTCCCTGAAAGAGCTGCTTGCCAAAGGCCCGGTCGTAATGACCTTCTATCGTGGTATCTGGTGCCCGTATTGCAACATCGAACTGAAAGCGCTTGAAGAAGTTGCAGCGGACATTCGTGCGCGCGGTGCGACGCTGGTTGCAATTTCCATGCAAGGGGCGGCTGACAGCCGGAAGTCCCAGAAAGACAACGCACTGAGCTTTCCGATTTTGACAGACAAGAACGGCGAGTTGGCCGCAAAACTTGGTATCCGTTGGACACTGCAAGATTACGTCATCCCAGTTCACGACGGCTTTGGTGTCCATCTGCCGCGCATCCACGGCGATGGTCAGTGGAACCTTCCTATGCCTGCACGTTATGTCGTCGATACCGATGGCAACATTGCCTATGCGGAAGTGAACCCCGACTACACCCACCGTCCTGAACCTGCGGACCTGTTTCCTGTACTCGACAGTCTGGCAGCAACAACCACCGCCTAAATTGGTCGCGCGTCTCGCGTAATGAGCCGCGTGCCACTCAACCTCATCGAGTTTCCCGCGCAAGTACTGGCCAATGAGCCACCGCAGGCAACTCGACCGGACCTCGAAAGGACTAAGAAAATGAAGGGTAAACTAATTCTCCCCTATATCATGTCGAACATGCTGTCAGGGGTCTGCTCGACCGTCATGTTCTACCTGTCAGGCTTCGATCCAATCTGGATCGGGACATTCTTTGCGACGTTCACTATGCCGTTCTTCCTGATGGTGCTGGTTGGCGCGTTGGGTATTTCCGGGACCTCTAAGAACCTGCCTGTCATCCAACTCATCAACCTGGCCGCGGTGGCGTGGGTGGTCTACCAAGTCAGTGCGCGCGGCGGCTTCACTGCCACCAGCGAATACGTGGCCGTGGGCCTGGCGCTGTACGGTGCCATCACCATGCAATGGTACATCCACATCTTTTCGAACTATGGCCGCAAGCCAAGCGCCGCCATCGTTAAAGGTGAAGCGCTGCCCGAACTGCCGCTGCAACGTCTGGATGAAACCAACACAACATCCGCGACCTTCGCGGGTGAAAAGACGCTGCTGGTGTTCTTCCGAGCCAACTGGTGCCCGTTCTGCATGAACCAGCTCAAAGAGGTGAAAGCAAAGGCTGATCAACTGGCGAAGGCAGGTGTGAAGGTTAAATTCATCTCAAACCAGGGTGTCAATAATTCTACGAAGCTCGCCAAGGACTTGGACCTGCCTGCGCATTTCGAGGTTTTCCAGGACAACGATCTGGCCGCAGCCCAGATCCTGGGTATCGAGGACTTAGGTGGCGCTCCTCCCGGTATGCCGGGCTACCCCATCGATACTGTCAAAGCGACTGTCATTGCACTTGATGAAGACGGCAATGTGATCTTCGGTGATGAGACGGACAACTACCGCATTCGCCCTCATCCCGATACTTTCCTACATGTCTTCGAACCGCGAGGCAGCTTTCGGGCCTTTTCAGCAGCGTAATTGTCACAATCTGTCGAAACCAAGTAACGCGCTCTCTTGCGTTACTTCAATCGTCCTCGACGACCCGAAGCAACGGTCCCTATTGGCAGACGTTCCCCCAACTTGCAGCATCGGTCAAAGAGGGTTTAATACTGACATCGGCGCGTTTGAGGCGTCTCTTCGACTGCCCACGTCGCCCAGTTGTGGACGGCCCTTAGCTGTCATTGGCCTATGCATAACACCGCTGCATTGCAGCCAGTAAATCTGGACCTTCGTGGTATCCGCGCGATTCAGGAAAAGCTGAATGGAAAATCTACGAGACAACCCGTCACTCAAGCCGCTGTCGGCAGTAACTTTTTGAGCAATCAGGTTGTGCCCTATCCCGTTTCGAAATCCTGAAGAAGTGTGGGGATCAGTTTCTCAGCCAGCGATGCGACCGCGTCGACGCGCGCGATGCGCCGCGTTCCCGGGCGATAGGTCAAAAAAACCGAATATGGTCGCGACACGTGGTTGGGAAGACATCTGACCAGCCGACCATCGGCCAGGGCGTTCTTCAGCATAAACTCTGGCAGAAAAGCATAGCCTTGTCCGGTCACAGCCAGGTCGAACAACACCGGGAAGCTTTGGGTTGCGAAGGGCCCGCTGACCTGTACCGGAGAAACACCCTTCGGCGAGAAAAATGTCCAGGTGGTTTTTGCAACATCACTGCGGAATGTCAGGCAGGGTTTGTCGCTAAGGTCGGTCGGCGTGCTTACCGGGGAGCGTGCCGCGAGCTCCGGTGCAGCAACCAACCAGCATGAAAAGCTGCCTAGTTCCTTTGCAACCAGGCGGTCGTCTTCGAACGTGCCTATTCGAAAGGCCAGATCCGTGCTCGGGTCTTGCATATCTTCAAAGTCATAAGCCGGACGCATGACCAAAGTAAGATCGGGAAACCTGTCTCGCAAAGCCGGAAGCAGCGTCGAGGCGATGAGCGACCCGAATTCAGCGGTAGCAGCGATATTGACCTGTCCCGAAACATCCCCGGTTTCTTCGCGCGCAATGTCATCGAGAAGATCAATGTCGGCCAGAATGGATTGAATGCGCTGATGCAGCCGGATGCCTGTAGGGGTCAGCTTGACTGACCTGCCACTGCGTTCGACCAGTTTGACACCAAAATGCTCTTCGAGCCGCGAGATGTGTCGGCTAACCCCGGACTTCGCCATGTTCAGATGGTCGGCTGCAACACTGATACCCCCCAGACGCGCGACGGTATGAAAGCTGATAAGGGCGGGCATGCCAACCGTTCTAATATTCGCAACCATTGGTTCATATTGATACGTCTGTTGCTTCTCATTGGCAATACTTAACTTCGGTTCATCAGATGGTCCCAGACCGGGATCGCATGCAGGAGAAAGCAAATGAAAATTCTCGTCACAGGGGCCAGCAGCGGGTTTGGTAATCTGATCGTGGCTGACTTGATCAAGGCCGGGCATCGCGTCGCCGGAACAGTCCGCGATCCGGAAGGACGCAACCAAGATGCAGCACAGGCGTTGCGTGAGATCGGCGTCGAAGTGGTCGATATCGACGTAACCGACGACGCGTCGGTAGAAGCAGGTGTTGCCGCGGTTGAGGCTGCCTTTGGCCATGTCGACGTTCTGGTCAACAATGCGGGTGCCGGTGCACATGGCCTGCAGGAAAACTTCTCTGGGGAAGACTTTCAACGCATCTTCGACGTCAACGTCTTTGGGGTTCAACGCATGACGCGCGCTGTTCTGCCTAAGATGAGAGAGCGGCGATCCGGGCTGATCTTGAATGTCACCAGCCTTCTTGGCCGTGTCACCGTTCCCTTCCTTGGGCCGTATAATGCAGCAAAATGGGCGGTTGAGGCCCTAAGCGAGAATTATCGCTGGGAGTTGAGCCAGTTCGGTGTCGATGTGGCCGTGATCGAGCCGGGTGGTTTCCCGACGAATTTCTTCGCCAACCTTATTGCTCCGGCGTCGCGCGACCGTGACGCAAGCTATGGCGAGTTCGCTGGTGCACCTGAGGCCATGCTTCAAGGCATGGGAGACTCCCTCGCTAACAATCCCTTGCAGGTGCCGCAAATTGTGGCGGACGCGGTACTGGAGGTCATCCATACGCCTGCAGGCGAACGCAAATTCCGCAACGAAGTGGACAAAAGCGGCATGGCCGAGCCCGTTATCCCGATGAACGAGCAGGCGGAGGCGGCCACCAAGGCGCTCTTTACTGCCTATGGGATGGACGGCATGATGACGTTAAACACCACCGCCGCTGACGCAGCCTGACACGCGCGGCAGGCCCGGGTAAACGTCCGGGCTTGCCGCCTGAATTTCTCAATAGAAAAGGTGCACCGAATGACCCATCCCGCATTCCATTCCGACTCTGTTGCAGTCATCACAGGTGGGGCGTCCGGCATCGGTCTCGCCGCCGCATTGAAATTCGCTCAGATGGGCATGCGAGTGGTTGTCGTTGATCGTGATGCAGCGAAGCTGTCCACCGCCGCAGACATGATCAGGGCCGCCGGTGCCGCTGATGTGATGACCGCCGAGGTCGACGTCAGCGATCGCGCGCAAGTGGAAGCGCTTGAAAAGCAGGTAGCAGACCGTTTTGGCGGCACGGATATCTTGATGAACAATGCCGGTGTGGGCGGCACGTCCTCCACATTGGACACTGCGGAACCATGGGAGAAAATGCTGGGCGTCAATCTGTGGGGGCCGATCCACGGCACGCAGGTCTTTGCCCCAAATATGATCGCCAGAGGCAGGCCGGGCGCAATCATAAACACCGGCTCAAAACAGGGTATTACCACCCCGCCCGGAAACCCGGCCTACAATGTTTCAAAAGCAGCTTTGAAGGCCTTTACTGAGGCGTTGTCCCACGAGTTGAGAACCGATCCGGTACACAAAATCACCGCCCATCTGCTGGTTCCCGGCTTTGTCTACACCGGCATGATCTCTGCACCGGAAAAACCCCCCTCTGCCTGGACCGCTGAGCAAACTGTTGATTTCTTCATTGACAGTGTGAACCGGGGTGACTTTTACATCCTGTGCCCGGACAACGACGTGACGCGGGATATCGACGAAAAGCGCATCGCATGGAACTTGGCGGACGTGATCGAAAACCGCCCCGCGCTTAGCCGCTGGCATCCGGACTACAAGGACGCTTTTGACTCCTTCATGGATGGCGAGGGCTGACTGCAGTTAGCCGACACTCCAATGGCAAAATTGCATGTTGTGATCAACAAAGACTCGAGCGGCCCTTAGCTGGCCTTTGGCCCGGCCACCTGATACGGTTGTGCGGCCCGTCAGAGAAGATATTCGCCGCGAGCGCTATATCCAATTCAACCCGAACTCGTAATTGCGGGACTTTTGCCTGCCGTCGTATTGAGAACAGACACACATTTGGCGACATCTCTAAATGAAACTATGACCTCTGCTGAACCCATACCTCAATCTCCGGATCGAACCCTTGTCGGCGTTGCGTTTATGCTGGGGTTTTGCCTAACCGCTCCTTTGCTGGATGTGTCTGCGAAACTCGCATCGACCAGTGTGCCGGTTGGGCAGATTACGGCTGCGCGGTTTGTAGTGCAATGCGCGTTGATGGCGCCTTTCATCTGGATAATGGGACTGTCGTTGCGCGTGGCGAAAGGTCAGGTGATGGTGCTGGTTTTCCGCTCATTGCTGCTGGTGTTCGCAACATTTTGCTTCATTGCCGCGATCCGGGTGATGCCCCTTGCCGATGCGCTGGCAATCGTGTTCGTGGCCCCGTTCATCGTCTTGTTGGTCGGCAAGTTCTATATTGGTGAAGATGTCGGCCCGCGTCGCGTCGGCGCGGCGCTTGTGGGGTTTGTCGGGGTGTTGTTCGTCATCCAGCCCAGTTTCGCAGCATTCGGCGCGATTGCAATTATTCCGCTTGGCACGGCAGTTGCCTTCGCTTTCTACATTCTTTTGACCCGGGGGTTGTCGCGTCGGGTTCACCCTGTGACCCTGCAATTCCACACCGGCCTGATCGCCAGCTTGTTTTGCATTCCAGCTCTATTTGTTGCGCAAGGTTCCGGCTCTGATTTGTTTGATCCCGTTTGGCCGACAGACATCGCGTTGTTGTGGCTTTGGGGCGCTGGCTTTTTCGCGACGGTGAGCCACATGATGATGACCTATGCGCTGTCTTTTGCGCCTTCCGTCACGCTGGCACCGCTGCAGTATTTTGAGCTGCCGGTCGCAACCTTGTTCGGCTATCTTGTCTTCAACGACTTCCCGAACAAGCTTAGCCTGCTTGGCATTGCCATCATTATCAGTGCGGGGCTGTATATGATACATCGCGAAAGGGTGGCGGCCAGACAGTTGGTCGCAGTGCGTGCCGTACCTCCAATCTAAGGCTACACGCCCGACCCCAAGCGGAACTTGGTTGTCCGCACGAATGCTGCAGTGCGGCTTCCGCTTAGCAGACTTTCATGAGTTCTAAGTAAACACACTGTCTAGCCCCCTTGTTCTGGGCCATCTCGGACTAGAGTTTCGGGGACTGGTGGGCGCATGTTGAGGGCCTGATGCGGTCGGGTGTGGTT